>NZ_JAQFUL010000106.1:0-14763 GCF_027716265.1 Bacillus cereus group sp. Bc031 | reverse complement strand
AAACAACGATTTAGCCGTTCATAATGGGGAATTTCATTTCGTTGAAATTGGGGAAATTTGAATCGTTGTTGACAGAAGCTATACAAACAGATAAAATCGATCAAATTTCTGAGGAATATATTGAAATAGTTGATTCAGCAGATGTACAAGTTACTACTACAGATACAAAAGCTGCGCTATCTATCCAAGCGGCATTACAAGCAGCTATTGTGGTTGTAGTAAGTATTTCTATAGCAGATAGTGAAAAGGCAGATAAAATAACACAAGAATTATTTCAAAAATCAGCTATTAAACAAATTAATAGACAAAAAACATTTATTAAAAATTCCAGAAACGTAACCGTAACAACGACTGATACAGATATTGCAGTGAATATTCAAATTCTCCTTCAAATTTTTTTAGCTTTATTAGTTAAACTAAACATTTTATAAAGTGTCTATCCTATTGATATTTAGCTATAAGTTTTCACTCTAAGTAAACGTTTTTTGTTGTAACATATGGTACAAGCTTGGACTTCTTATTATGACTGAATTAATATTCAAGATAAATGAAAAAGCAAGTGTGGAAAACTACAAATAAAGTTGAAATACATTATTTAACAGTAAATGAAACTTATATTTATGTGAAGTGAAGGAAAGAAAGCTGACTTCTTATTAGAAGCCAGCTTTTTGAAGTTATTAGTAAAAAGAAGTGGAAAATAGAAGATTAAGTTACTTGTCCAAGCAATTTTTATTAAATTACATATAATGCTCTTAGTTATTTGAAATTTTTATAGAAAATTGATTGGAGTGAATATTGTAAATGGATGATTTAAACAAATTTTCTTCCTTTAAGTTTGATAAGGATCAAAAGAATATAATTATAGACCTTTTACTCTCAGATATTTTTAATAGGCATGGGATAAATGAAGAAAAACTAAAAAATTTATCGCCAGAAAAAAAGCAGCAAATTAAAAGTATTGTTTCTGAAATACAATCACAAGTTAATAATTATTTAGATTGAAAGGGGGTGAACGTATGGACAAAACATGTCATTCAGATGAAAATAAAAAATGGAGTGCATTAGATTACTCAAATCCTCATCCATCTTTTAAAAATGCTAGTGTTTCAGAAGCAGCTGCGCAAGAAAGTAAAACTTACCAAATTTCTGAAGAATCAATTACAATTGTCGATTCAGCAGATGTAGAAGTTACTACTACAGATACAAAAGCTGCGTTATCTATTCAAGCGGCATTACAAGCAGCTATCGTGGTTATAATAAGTATTTCTATAGCAGATAGTGAAAAAGCTGATCGTGTTGCACAAGAATTGTTTCAAAAATCATCTATTAAACAAATTAATAAACAAGAAACTGTTATTAGAAATTCTAGAAATGTTACAGTTACGACTACTGATACAGACATAGCAGTAAATGTTCAAATTCTTCTCCAAATTTTATTAGCGTTACTAGTTAAATTGAATATTTTATAAAGTGTTTAACTTGTTTTTTATCTAGTGATTCTTTTACTGTTTTAATTATAGTACAGGCTATAAATATTACTCATAACTGGACTAATATTTAACATCGCTAAAATAATAATGAGAGCAATGTGATGGAAAATGAAGTTTGGTTATTTTATGAAAATTTAAAAGCCATTTCCTTTATTGGATTTGGCTTTTAAATTTTAAACAGTATGAATTTGAAAAGATTATATTAAGATAAAGAATTAAAATATAATGATACAAAATACTTATAAAATTATTCGTGTTTTAGAAAAATAATAAGAAAAAGGTGTTTAAAATAGAATCATTTGTATTAACAGTTCAAGTTTTGAAGAATAGTGCATACAATATAAAGTGTTTTCCTTTCTTCATTTAAGTTTTACGTATATAATTTAAAAGTACTATTTTTATTTTATATTTTTTATATTTATAACAGAATAGAGGTTTAAAAATGGGTGTTAAAATCATTACGGATAGTGCGGCGGATTTACCGGTAGAATTGCTGCAAGCATATGATATTGATTTAATTCCACTCCGTGTTTATGATGAAGCAGAAACAGAGTATTTAGATGGAGTTACATTAGAGTCAGTTACATTATTGCAAAAAATGAGAGAAGGCGCTGTTTATAGAACGTCATTGCCTTCACTTGAAACTTTCCAAGAAAAATTTGTTTCTTATGCAAAAGAAGGTAATCCTTGTATATATTTAGCTTTTTCATCTGAACTGTCTGGTACATATCAATCATCAGTTCTCATTAAAGAGGAAGTAAAAGAAACATATGCTAACTTAGATTTAGAAATTATTGATACGAAATGTGCTTCGCTTGGTCAAGGTCTTGTTGTTTTAGAAGCTGCTAAAATGGCCAAAGACGGTGCATCAAAAGAAGATATTTTAAAACGTGTTGATTTTCTAATGAACCATATGGAACATATCTTCACTGTAGCTGACTTACAGTACTTAGTGAGAGGTGGACGTTTAAGTAAAGTCGCAGGATTTATCGGTGGTTTACTAAACATTAAACCGATCTTAAACGTGGAAGAAGGAAAACTTGTACCACTTGAAAAGGTAAGAGGGAAAAAGAAAGTACTTGGCCGAATTGTCGATATAATGGAAGAGCGTGGAAAAGAACTTAAAGGTCAAACAATCGGTATAACTCACGGTGACGATTTAGAAACAGCTGAAGCGTTAAAAGCATTAATTACAGAAAGATTTGGCTGTGAAGTATTTATCGTAAATACAATTGGTGCAGCAATCGGAGCACATACAGGACCTGGAGTTATAACGTTGTTTTTCTTAAATGAAGTAGAGTAAAGGATTGATCTTTTGATCAATCTTTTTTTCTTCAAGGTAATGTTACTATTTCTGTAGCAGATGAGCTGAAAAAATTTAAGGAATTATTACATATGGGTGTTATTACAGAAGATGAATTTAATGCGAAGAAAAAGGAGTTACTAAATATATAAATTAGTTTTTTATGAAATTAGTATGAAAATGCTAAATATAATATATAAAAAAGATGATTCAGTTGTGGACAGAATCATCTTTTTTATGTATTGAAGTATTTTGTTTATAAAAATCTAAATATTTCAATATATTAAAATTTATTTATTTCATATATAATTGTGTAGGGAGAAATATCTGTAACTATTTGTAAAAATAGGGGGCGGCTATAAAATGCATGAAATTGCTAAGTGGGATTTAGATTCATTGTATTCGAATGAAGATATCCTATCTCCAATATTGGAGTTAAAAGAACAATTTTTTGTAACAAAAGATATAGGGATTCTTTCAAATTTTATACAAGCTATTGAAAAAGCAGAATACTATTTGTACTGTCGATTGGCTGAAGAAAGTGTTTCATCTGACATTACTAGATTGACTGTGAAAGTAAAGGAACTAAAAAGTGAAGTGCAGCAAGTCATACAGCAAAGTGAAGTGGAAATTACTGATAATACTAGGCTAATAAAAGCTGAACTACATGCGTGGGAAAATATGTACATACAATTAAGGAATAGGATAGAAATAGAGCACAATAATAAGCAATTATCATTTGGACAAGCAAATCATGTTGCAATGAATAGTGATAATGAAAAGGAAAGACTAGAAGTATTCGAGTCATTAATATGTGCTTTACATAAGGAGAAAGAAATTTTTGCTACTGTATTAAATCAAATAGGAAGATTGCGTAATACAAAGAGTAATGAATTAGAAGACATAGATATTTTAACTCAATCTTTTCATGCAAATGGCATTTCAGAAACTGTATTATTACAAATATGGAATGCGACAGAAGAAAACCTAGATAAATTAGTAAGTGCTTTAAACGTGTATAAGAAAGGTAGAGCTTCGATTACATGGCATGAACTTATGACAGTAAAGGAGAATAATGAGGTTATTATTCCTTTTTCAGTAGCAGTACAAAACATATACGATGCATTAAAAAATATAGATGAAGAATTAGCAGAATTTGCACGTCATGCGATAGAAAGTGGTTGGGTAGATGCAGAGCTGAGAGAGAATAAACCACCAGGTGGATTTTGTGCTCCTTTTTTCAGTGAGAAAGAATCTCGAATCTCAATGCGTTACGACGGAAGTATCGATAGTGTAAGAGTACTTGCCCACGAACTAGGACATGCTTGGCATTTTTATAATATGAGTTTTGAACAATCCTCTTCTTTTTTAGATGATTATTTGCCAATGAGTACAGCTGAATCAGCATCTATTTTCTTTGAAACGGTGCTTATAAATTATCTAATTCAAACAACAGATAGTATAGATATGAAAAAGTCATTGCTTAGCTGGAAAATAAGAAACTGTTTTAATTATGTAATGGCAATTCGAGCATCGTACGAATTTGAGAAGAACTTTTACGAGAAATGTAAAGAAAGTCCTTTAAGTGCTGATCAAATCGAGAAATTATCTATAGTAGCGCAAGAAAAAGCATATGGAAATTCATTATCAGAATATCAGCCGTTCGTGTGGATGAAATATATTCAATTTTATATAGCAGATGTTCCTTTTTATAATTATCCATACACATTTGGATATTTAGTTAGTTTTAGTTTATTAGAAATAGCTAAAGAAAGGAAAAGTACTTTTCATTTGAAATATAAAGAGTTTTTACGAGAAACAGGAAAAGCTCCAGTGGAAGAACTTATGAAAAAACATTTTGAAATAGATATAACGAGCTATGAATTTTGGGATAAAGCCTTTAAACAAATTTCTAAAGATATTGATGAATATTTGCAACTTATGTAAGGGGAGAGTAAAGTGAATCACCAACTTATAAAGGGAATACCTTTTTCAACTTTAGAATATGCAAAAGCTATAAGTTTATTAAAAGGTTGGCTACATGAAAAACAAGAGAAACCAAGATTTGTAGTAACTGCAAATCCTGAAATTGTTATGTCTGCAAAGGAAAGTACGGCTAAATCTAAACAGTTTAAAAAGATGTTACTATCTGCGGATTTAATAACAGCGGATGGAATTGGTGTCATAATTGGCTCGAAAATATTAAAAGGAACGCTGAAAGAACGCGTCACTGGGGCAGATATCACTCACGATTTAATAAAATATTGTAACGATAATAGATACCGCGTCTTTCTTTTTGGAGCTGCTCCAGAAAGTAATAAAAAGGCATTAGAAAAATTAAATGAGCAGTTCCCGGGAGCACAGTTTAAAGGACAGCATGGGTTTGTAAATGGCGAAGAAATAGAAGAAGTAAAAATGAAAATAAAGCAATTCAAGCCGCACTTATTGCTAGTAGGACTAGGTTCACCAAAACAAGAAGAATTCATCTATGAAAACATACAAACATTAAACATTCCACTATCTATTGGTATTGGAGGTATGATCGATATATTATCTGGTACTGTAAAAAGAGCACCAAAAATTATGAGGGATACTGGAACTGAATGGCTGTATAGGTTACTTTCACAGCCGAAAAGATTAAAGAGACAAATCGTACTTCCGAAATTTTTATTGTCGGTTATGTCTGAAAGAATTAAAGGGAGTAATTAATAAAGGAGAGTACATTCATGAACAGAATCGGCATTATCGGAGCAATGCAAATTGAAATAGACTTACTTTTAGAAAAATTAGTTGTACAAGAAGAACAAACAATCGCAGGAATGCCTTTTTACGTTGGGGAATTCATGGGAACAGAAATAATTGTTACAAGATGTGGTGTAGGGAAAGTTAATGCAGCCGCATGTACGCAAACGTTAATTCATAAATTTGATGTAGATGCTATCATCAATACAGGTGTTGCTGGCGGGCTACATCCAGATGTAAAAGTTGGCGATATAGTTATTTCAACGAATGTAACTCATCATGATGTAAGTAAGACTCAAATGAAAAACTTATTCCCGTTCCAAGAGGAGTTTTACGCAAGTAAGAAATTAATGGAGTTAGCACGTACTGCATGCAATAGTAGTAGTTTACATATTGGAGTTCATGAAGGGAGAATCGTAAGCGGTGAATGTTTTGTTGAAGATTCAAACCTAAAAGCGAAATTAATAGATGAATATGCACCGCATTGTACAGAAATGGAAGGTGCAGCAATTGGACATGTTGCCTACATAAATGAAGTACCGTTTCTCGTAATACGATGTATTTCTGACAGTGCAGACGATGAAGCCCAAATTTCTTATGATGACTTCGCGAAAACGGCCGCAAACTATTGTTCAGAAATTATCGTTGAGATGCTTAAAAATATATCAAGTAAAACTGTATTATAATTTAAAAGGAGAGAATGAAATGTTACAAGCATTAATTTTTGATATGGACGGAACGTTATTTCAAACAGATAAAATTTTAGAATTATCGTTAGATGATACATTTGATCACTTAAGATCCCTTCAATTATGGGATACGGTAACGCCTATTGATAAATACCGTGAAATAATGGGTGTACCTTTACCGAAAGTTTGGGAAGCTTTATTACCGAATCATTCTCTTGAAGTAAGAGAACAAACAGATGCATATTTTTTAGAAAGACTAATTGAAAATATTAAGAGCGGAAAAGGTGCTTTATATCCGAATGTAAAAGGAATTTTTACATATATAACAGAAAATAATTGTTCAATTTATATTGCTAGTAATGGTTTAACTGAATATTTACAAGCAATCGTATCTTATTATGAGTTAGATCAATGGGTTACTGAAACGTTTAGTATTGAACAAATAAACTCACTTAATAAAAGCGACTTAGTAAAAAGTATTTTGAACAAATATGATATAAAAGAAGCAGCTGTAGTTGGGGATCGTTTATCTGATATAAATGCAGCAAAAGAAAATGGCTTGATTGCGATTGGATGCAATTTTGATTTTGCACAAGAAGAGGAACTAGCCCAGGCAGATATAGTAATAGATGATTTACTGGAATTGAAGGGGATATTATCTGGAGTAGAGAATACGCATGCTACAAATTGAATGAGGTAACAATCATAAAAATGCTCAGAATAAATGATTCTTGAGCATTTTTATGTATTTTCACACATAGGAGGGGATGGACTTGAAAGGTATACATATTAAACAAATAGAAAATTTAATGAAATATGAATTCAAATATCTTGTTCAAGAGAGTAAAGAAGAAGGTTTTAACTTCCTAAAAAAATTAATAAATGAATATGAAAACAAACTAAACACATTTAATAAAACGGGTGAATGTCTATATGGTATTTTTCAAGGGGAAAAGTTAATTGGAATAGGAGGGTTAAATGAGGATCCATATACAGAAAATAATAAGATTGGCCGATTAAGGCGATTTTATATTTCAAAGGACTATCGTCGTATAGGGCTAGGAAAGTCGTTATTAAACAAACTATTATCTCATGCGGAAAAGAATTTTAAAGTAGTTGTTTTACATACAGATACAAAACAAGGTGATGCATTTTATAGTGCAAATGGATTTGTGAAGGGGCAGGTATATAAAGGCTCTAGTCACTATAAAGTATTATGTTAGTAAAAAAAGAGACCTCTGCTTCGAAAAATAAGCGTATGAAGTCTCTTTTTTCTAGTCAATTATGTTTAACATTCATTTTTTTCAATAGTCCCTTCGGATCACCTTTTACATAATAAAAATGTGGATTATTTTCATCGTCGTAAAGCATAATATAAGGTTTTTGATTAAGAGGGAGAAGAATAAGTACTTCATCAATTGTTGTTTGTAGCCATTGATTTGTAATAGAAACTGGTTTAGATAAAGGAATTTTTATCATGTGACCATCTTTTGGAACGACATTTAAGTTTTTGAAGGGGCCAGTAATGGATTTAGCATATTGAACAGCTTTTTTTTGAATAGCTGGATCTAAAGATTGTTTTTGAACGACCATTTCTTTTTGACAATCAAATACTTCAATTTGTTGATTTGTATTTGCGAACGCATTTGTTGATAATAAGAAGAAAAGAAGAGTAATGACCCCGATTTTTTTCATCATAGTACAACACCTCGTTTTTACTATACCCTTAACTAGTTCAAATATTTTTCTGTCACATACATGTAACAAAGAAGTTGTATGATACAATTAATTTTTGTTTAAAAGCAATGGAGGATAATGTATGAAAGTATTAATCGCAGATGATGAACAAGATATGCTAAGGATTTTAAAAGCTTATTTTGAGAAAGAAGGCTTCGAAGTTTTCTTAGCGAAAGATGGAGAAGAAGTACTTCAAATATTTTATGATGAAAAAATTGATTTAGCTATTTTAGATTGGATGATGCCGAAACATAGTGGTATTACTGTTTGTAAGGAAATAAAGAAAAACTCAAGCGTAAAAGTATTAATGCTTACGGCGAAAAGTGAAAGCGAAGATGAATTAGCAGCGCTTCAAAGCGGGGCAGATGAGTACGTAAAAAAACCATTTCATCCAGGTGTATTAATCACTAGAGCGAAAAAGCTTATACAGCACGATGATGTCATTCAAGTTCAAGATTTGAAAATAGATTTTACGAAAAATAAAGTTTATAAAAATGACAAAGAGTTAGATATTACAAAAACAGAGCTAGAATTAATAAAGTGTTTTTTAAGTCATAAAGGCATGATTTTGACTCGTAAAAAATTGTTAGATATCGTATGGGGATTTGACTATTTTGGAGAAGAGCGAACTGTTGATACACATGTAAGAAGGTTACGTAAAAAAGTAGGAGAAAATATTATAAAGACGCATCGTGGTTTAGGGTATAGTTTGGAGGAGCAGAGTGAATAAACTTGGAAAAAAACTATTTCTCAGCATTTCTTTAACTGTTATTCTTATTTTTACGATCTCTTTATTAATAATTAACTATCTTTTACCGAAATATAATATTTACAAAACGAGAGAGAACTTGAATGAATTTACAATGCAAATACAAAATACATCTGTAAATGAGTTAGAAGATGTAATTCGTACAATTGAAAGCGAAAATAACGTTACGTTTGCATATACGTCAATCAATCAGTCAGAAGATGATATGAACGAAGCGTTACGCATGCAACTTACGAAAAAGAAAGTAGTTTTAAATAAACTGTGGATTACGAAAGACGAAGTCATGAAGGTGAAAGCGGAAGGGCAATCGAATAAACTGTATGATCAAGAGAAGTTAAAAGCAAGTTTTTTCGCTAAATATATTGCAAAAGATAATACAATAATTTTAATGGGAACTTCTATTGCACATTCTAACGAAATTATAAAAACGTTAAATACATTTTATTTATACATTCTTTGTTTCTCACTCCTTCTTATTATTTTACTTGTGTGGATACTTTCAAAAATAATAACGACTCCATTAAAAGAGCTAAGTGATGTAGCTCAGGACATTTCACATTTGAAGTTTAAAAGAACAAAAGTGAAAACGAACGATGAAATAGGGGAGTTAGCCGATAGTATTAATATCATGAGTGATACACTACATGAAGCACATCAAGATTTAACAGATCGTAATGAACATTTAAAACGATTTATGGGTGATGTGACGCATGAATTAAAGACACCAATTGCATTAGTAAAAGCATATTCTATGGGAATTAAGGATGGGTTAGATGATGGGACATACGTAGATACAATTATAAAACAAACAGATCAAATATCAAACTTAATTGAAGAACTATTACAATTTTCGAAGTTAGAAAGAGATGTTTTACAAAAAGAAGAATTCCCTATTGAACCATTAGTCCGAAGTATAATAGATAAGCATAAAATTGAACTGGAGTCGAAAGAAATACAGTTGCAGACGAACAGTAATATTAAAAATCAGGTCATTTATGCGGATTTGAATAAAATGGGAATGGTGTTTCAAAATTTAATTTCTAACGCAATAAAATATACAACAAATCAAAATATAAAAATCATTTTAGAAGATAGAAATAAAAGTGTATATTTTCAAATTGAAAATGAGATTAATGCAGAACAAATTCAAGATATCGAAAAAATTTGGGAACCTTTTTATGTCTTAGACTCTTCACGAAGTAAAGAAAAATCAGGCACAGGATTAGGACTAGCGATAGTGAAAAGTATTTTAGAAAGGCATGGTTTTGACTATGGCGTATCTACTAAAGAGGGAGAAATACGGTTTTATATTTCTATGAAGAATGACTAATTCAATACAATTAGAAGCATCGTCTATTAATAGGTGATGTTTTTTATTGATTATATGAGAGCAGTAAATCAGAATATATAACCTTGAAAGCCCGTTGGAAGAGTGTTCTACAAATTTCTCAAGTTGCTGTATAAAAAAATAAACTGAATTTTCAGTAATTATATTGTGTAGTAAAAGGAGACATAAATGGGGAGGGAAGGATATGGGGAAAAAGAAAATAGCAACATTATCAGCAATATTATCTTTATCAATTACGTCAGGAGTTTCTAGTATGACTGCGTATGCAGACAATAAAGAAACAAACTACATAAATGAGCATGACGTGAAGTTAAATGGAATTGTTTCAGATGCGTTACGTTCAAGTACGAAAATTGAATTAGAAAATGGGATGACAAAACCGATTTATTCGCTTGATGAAGCAATTATTGAAAATTTATTTGTAGAAACGGAAGTAGATAGTGATCGAGATGGAAAAAAAGATCGAGTATCAGTAAAAGTTATGCGTCCAAAAACTGATCCAAATGTGAAAGTTCCTGTTATATATGAAATGAGTCCATATCGAGCTGGTTTAAAAGATGTTCCTGTATATAACGTAGATGAAGAATTGTATGCGTATGAAGGGAAACCGTATGGAGCTGTTAATCTTGGTTCGTATGGAAATTATTATGTACCAAGAGGTTATGCAGTCATTTTAGGTGAAAGTATTGGAACTGGGAAATCAGATGGATGTCCGACGACTGGGGATGAGCAAGAAATATTAGGGACGAAATCTGTTATTGATTGGGTAAATGGACGTGCGAAAGCATATACAGAAAATGGTGAGGAAGTTAAAGCCGAGTGGTCAACGGGAAATGTCGGTATGACAGGAGTTTCTTATAATGGTACGTTACCAAATGCTGTTGCAACGACAGGCGTTGAAGGGCTAAAAACAATTATACCAATCGCAGCGATTAGTAGTTGGTATGATTATTATCGTGCAAACGGTGCAGTGATTGCGCCAGGTGGATACCAAGGAGAAGATACAGATAATATGGCAGAAGCAGTATTAACAAGGGAAAACCCTGAAGTTTGCGGACAAGTAATAAAAGAGCTAACAGCCGGACAGGACCGGAAAACTGGTAATTATAATGATTTTTGGGATAAACGAAATTATGTAAAAGATGCTAAAAATGTAAAAGCGAGTGTGTTTGTTGTTCATGGTTTAAATGATTGGAATGTAAAAACGAAGCAGTTCGCGCAATGGTGGGAAGCGCTTGGAGAGAATGATGTTCCTCGTAAAATGTGGCTACATCAAGGTGGACACGGTGGAACATCAACGAATGACTGGCAAAGAACACAAAATAAATGGTTCGATTATTGGTTATATGGAATTGAAAATGGGATTATGAATGAGCCAATGGTTGATGTACAACGTGAAAATAAAACATGGGAAAAATTAAAAAACTGGCCAGATCCAGCAGCTGTACCGTCAAAAGTGCGAATGTATTTAAGTAATAAAGCAGTTAATTTACCATTCAGTATGGGTTCTGTTAATAAGATGTTTTCATTCGTAGATGATGCAAAAATGAAATCAAACGAATTAGTAGCAAACCCAGAATTAGAAGTAGCCAATCGATTAGTGTATACAATGCCTGTACTGCAAAAAGATACGCGTATAAGTGGTACACCAAAGATTTCAATTACAGGAAATATTGATCGATCTGTATCAAATTTAACAGCATTACTTGTTGATTACGGAGGAACGAAGCCGGAAATCGTAACACGAGGCTGGATGGATCCACAAAACGTAAAAAGTATAGAAAATTCAACAGCGATTCAACCAGGCAAAGATTATACATTTACATGGGACATGCAGCCAGATGATTATGTCTTTAAAGCTGGGCATCAAATAGGAGTCGTTTTAATTGCTAGCGACTATGATTATACAATTAGACCGAAAGCGGGCACGAAGCTTACAGTGAAATTAAGTGAAGTGACATTGCCAATTGTGAAATAAATAGTTATGGATAAAGAGGCTGTCCCAAAAGGTGCTTTTTAGCCAAAACCGAATAGAAAGTGAAAGGAAGAAACGTTGATTTAATAACGTTTCTTCCTTTTCAATTTCATGTGATTTTACTTCGAAAGAGACTTATGAGACAACCTCTTTACATTTTGAAAGGGAGAGTTTAATGTGAATGTTTATTGGTAGATACAAAAAGGCTTACAATAAATAAAAAAATTGCATTTATGATCAATAGGCCACTAAATGTAAGCCCAGCAAAACCTCCAGCGAATCCATCTCCTACTTTTTCACCAATTACATGCAAAGTGGCGAAGAAAACGATGGGGGAAGAAAGAATGAAAATGCCACTGGTAATTTTCCATATTCCCCTATATTTCTTTGCTATAAAGAAAATTAGAGCATTAAAAGCAATAAGAAGTAAAAGAAATATAATGAATGAATTCATCATATCCTCCTTTTGGTAAAGAGTTTGAATTTTCATTATTTACATTGGTATTTCAAAGGAAATATTATACAATATGATTATATTCTATGGAAAGTGAGTGATATATTATGACAGTCAGCTCTTTCGAATTTTCATTAAAAATACAGGTACAGGGAGATTAATTGAATTTAAATCTTCCGTACGTAAAAAACGGGGGAGAAAATAAATGTTTAGTTTTTATAGTACACTTTGCACGGAACTTTATGATTACACAAAGCCTGTCGGTTATTCTTTAAATGGTGATATTGAGTATTACGAAAAACGTTTAAAAAATTGTAGAGGAAGAATTCTCGAAGCAGCAGTAGGATCAGGGCGTGTCATCATCCCGCTTCTTGAGGCTGGTTTTACAGTAGATGGGATTGACTATTCACCTGAGATGCTAGAATCGTGCCGTATAAGATGCAAAGAGAGAGGCTTACACCCTAATTTATATGAAGGAAGCTTACAACAATTTTCACTTCCGCATAAATATGAGGCAATTATTATTCCTACTGGTTCTTTTTGCTTAATTGAAAATCTAGAGGATTCTATAAATGCATTGAAATGTTTTTATGAACACCTTAATCCAGGCGGACGATTAATCGTAGATATTATGCTTCCGTATGACTGGAAGACGGGGGAGATTCATACATCGACTTTTTCTTTACCAAATGGTGACGGAATTACATTAGAAAATAAATCAATTGAAATAGATTGGCTGAACCAAGTTACTCTATCCTATTTAAAATATGAAAAATGGAGTAAAGGGCAGTTAGTACAAACGGAATTGCAACGCTTTGCGGTGTGTTGGTATGGAATAGAAGAGTTTAAACTTCTTTTAGAAAGTATTGGTTTCTCTAATATTACTTGCTCTGCTGACTATGTTTTTGAAAAAAAACCGTCAAATGCAAATCAAATGTTTACTTTTGAAGCTGTGCGAAAAGAAAAATAAAGAAGTATGTAAGAAAACAAGGCAATCGATACAATATCGATTGTCTTGTTTTAATTGTATATTATATTGCGTACATGTTATTACGTTTTCATTGTCCAAGCATCCTTCTACTAACTACATATACTATTTATATTAAAGACAGTCACTATTTTAAATAGAACTGTAATGTTTCTATAAATGATATTTTAGAGAGGTAGGGGATAAATTTGGCAAACGAAGAACAAGATAGAATTGAAAATCAAGTGTATTCAAATCGTGTAGTAAGATCAGAATTTGATGCGAATTGGGAAACTTGTATATCAAAAAGTGGTTATATAATTTATGTAGCAACAAGTAATAATGCTGAAGTAATAGTACTTCTTGCAGATGGTTCAAGTAAATTATTAATTTTCGAACAAGGCGGTAAAGTAGTAGTAGGCGGTGGTGGAACAAGTCATTACAGTAAGCCGCACATCGCAAGAAATATTTAAGGTAGAACAAAATACCGGAAAATGGTTAACTCATTTTAGTAGAACTTGATGTACTACAAATACTTTTGAATGATCAGAGAAGTTTGTAGGGAATTGTACGGATCAATATTTGAAATATAATGTATGGTTTGAAGAATTCTATAAGCAATAAAAAAGCATTTCCTATTTCGGGAAATGCTTTTTCTATGTTATAGTATAATAGTGTTTTAAAACAATGTTATTTTAATATATTTCAAATTTTGTTATGTATTATTTTTATATTAAATTAGTTGCGTAAGTATTTTTTTATATAAGGAGTAATAATTAGAGAAATGAAAAATATAGACTTTATACTAGAAAGTGATGAGGCATTAAAACCGTCTGAACGATTAGTACTATTATTATTAGAGAAGCATAGAATGTTATATACGAACGATCTATTGGCATTATCTAATTTATCATATAAAACATTAACAGATTCATTAACGTCGCTTGTATTAAAATCATATGTGTTAAAGGAAACAGGTAAGGGAAGAAGACAGAATTGTTATAGATTGGTATGATAAGACTGCTGATTTTAGAGATTTTATATTAATATTTATCGAATGTAAGGGGAAAACGCATTTTTGTTTTCAAATGAAAAATGTAATAAACTTAAATGTTTTTAATTTCATTTTTGTTAATGATAATTTAATTATTTTAAAAAATAGAAAAATAAAATAAACTGCATAAAACAGAAATAAAAAAACAATCCGTTTTTATAATCCGTACCCTTTGTAAAGGACATTTTAAAAAAAGTTAGGCGGCATCAAGAAGATGATTTCTGTATTCAACAGG
>NZ_JAQFUL010000105.1:0-14782 GCF_027716265.1 Bacillus cereus group sp. Bc031 | reverse complement strand
TAGTTGGGACCTTGTCCCTGTGAGAGTAGGACGTCGCCAAGCAACTAAAAACACAAGTCTTTTGACTTGTGTTTTTTTATTTCCCATGAAATAGGTTCGGTTCTGCTAGTAAAAAATTCGAAATATAGTAAGGAATTTTTTGAGCAGAAATAGTAAGAAATTGATAAATAAATGGGTAATCTTCAGAGCCATAGCTTCCAAGTAAATCATACCACCAATCTGTTTCGTATCTAGAAATCATACTTAAATTGTAGAGCAATAAATAGTGAACAAGAAGTTCAGGTAATACGGGTTTAGGATTTCTAGGGTCAGTTGTAAGTGGTAAGTAATAAGTATCAGCGAGATATTCGTAGTATAAAGGCGTACTATATATAGGATTCCACGATTGAATAGGAGCTGTAAAAAGCAAATTGGAGGCGCTCGTTTTCCCAGTAACATGTTGCACGGATAAGTGCTTACAAATTGATTCAATATAACGTGAAAATCTTTCTGAAGTCATATGAAGTCGATCTAGTATATTGACTGAAAAGGAAAGTTCATTTGCATTTGTTGAATCAATTTTATACAAAGTGGCACCTCGTTGACTATAGCGAAATAAGTTTTGTAATTCAGGAATATTCCCCATTAAATCCAACATGTTAAACTTCTCTGATTCTAAGTGTTTCATGTGAAACAGCTGTTCTGCAACATGAGTAAATAATCCATTTTTTTGTACCTTTACCTCATCTTCTAAAAATTGATATCCCTGTTTTTTCCGCTTACGAGTCGTAACACCATGAGCTAAAACAGTAGTGGATTCAGGATAGTTCGGATCAATAGTTAATAAGCATGCTTTAAAAAGTTGGCTCATTCCATAAAACAATAACATTGGCTGAATTGAAAAGGGAGCTACCTTATATAATTCATAATAATTTTTCCCATGTTCTAAATAATAAATAAAGGGATAACTATTTTCAAAACTTTTTTTTTCAGCATTTTGTATGGAGGATTTTTCATAACAACGGGCAAGATAACGTTGTACATTTTGAGATGAAAAGAAGAAACTTAGTTGCTGCCAAGTACAATGTGTTTGATGCATATATTACGCTCCTTTTATTGTCTAAAAATTCTAACATATATATACGTCCTTGACAGTATTTTAACCAATTGATAAGCTACTAATAATAATTTCTGGTATCATGGGGGGAACAATTATGTGGGAATCTAAATTTGTTAAAGAAGGTTTGACTTTTGATGACGTATTACTTGTACCAGCAAAGTCAGATGTACTACCAAGAGAAGTAAGTGTTAAAACAGTTTTATCTGAAAGCTTACAGTTAAACATCCCGTTAATTAGTGCAGGAATGGATACAGTAACAGAAGCGGATATGGCTATTGCAATGGCTCGTCAAGGCGGTTTAGGAATTATTCATAAAAATATGTCTATTGAACAACAAGCCGAGCAGGTTGATAAAGTAAAACGTTCTGAAAGTGGTGTTATTTCAGATCCTTTCTTTTTAACTCCAGAACATCAAGTGTATGATGCAGAACACCTTATGGGGAAATATCGTATCTCAGGTGTACCGGTTGTAAATAATTTAGACGAGCGAAAATTAGTTGGTATTATTACAAACCGTGATATGCGTTTTATCCAAGACTACTCAATCAAAATTTCCGACGTAATGACAAAAGAACAGCTAATTACAGCTCCAGTTGGTACAACGCTAGATGAGGCTGAAAAGATCCTACAAAAGTATAAAATTGAAAAACTCCCTCTTGTTGATAACAATGGTGTATTACAAGGGCTTATTACAATAAAAGATATTGAAAAAGTAATTGAATTCCCAAATTCTGCGAAGGATAAGCAAGGGCGCTTATTAGTTGGAGCAGCAGTTGGTGTAACGGCTGATGCTATGACTCGCATTGACGCATTAGTAAAAGCTAGCGTAGATGCAATCGTACTTGATACAGCCCATGGACATTCTCAAGGCGTTATTGATAAAGTAAAAGAAGTTCGTGCAAAGTATCCATCATTAAATATTATCGCTGGAAATGTTGCTACTGCTGAAGCAACAAGAGCATTAATTGAAGCAGGGGCAAACGTAGTTAAAGTTGGTATTGGACCAGGCTCTATCTGTACAACACGTGTTGTAGCTGGGGTTGGTGTACCACAATTAACAGCGGTTTATGATTGTGCAACAGAAGCTCGTAAACACGGTATCCCAGTTATTGCTGACGGTGGTATTAAGTACTCTGGTGATATGGTTAAAGCTTTAGCAGCAGGAGCACATGTTGTTATGCTAGGTAGTATGTTTGCTGGTGTTGCTGAAAGTCCTGGTGAAACTGAAATTTATCAAGGTCGCCAATTTAAAGTATATCGTGGTATGGGTTCTGTCGGAGCGATGGAAAAAGGAAGTAAAGATCGTTATTTCCAAGAAGGAAATAAAAAACTTGTTCCAGAAGGTATTGAAGGACGAGTACCATATAAAGGACCTTTAGCAGATACGGTTCATCAATTAGTTGGTGGATTACGTGCAGGTATGGGATATTGCGGAGCACAAGATTTAGAATTCTTACGTGAGAATGCACAATTTGTTCGTATGTCAGGTGCTGGTTTACTTGAAAGTCATCCTCATCATGTACAAATTACAAAAGAGGCTCCAAACTACTCATTATAATGTCTTATATATAAATAGACGGAGATTTTATATCTCTGTCTATTTTTTTTTGATTATGTTAGAATAACGGTTATGTGAGTACATAGATATTGGGGGTAGCAAAAGTGAAAGGTATGTTTTGCAAAAGATTCATTGCACTAGTAACAATGCTTACACTAGCTTGTAGTATGTTGTTACCATATAGCAATGCATCAGCTGAAACAGGAACTGCTTTAAGTATTGAAGCAGGTGCGGCAATTTTAGTAGAAGCGAATTCTGGAAAAATTGTATATCAAAAGAATGCTGATGAATTATTATCCATTGCTAGTATGACGAAGATGATGAGTGAGTATTTAGTTCACGAAGCAGTGGATAAAGGAAAGCTTAAGTGGGATCAGAAAATTAAGGTTTCTGAATATGCGTATAAAGTTTCACAGGATGCTTCATTATCAAATGTGGCATTAGAAAATGGTGGCTCTTATACAGTAAAAGAGTTATACGAGGCAATGGCAATCTTCTCTGCAAATGGTGCAACGATTGCATTAGCAGAAGCAATTGCAGGTAAAGAAGTAGATTTCGTAAAAATGATGAATGATAAATCGAAAGAACTAGGGTTGAAAAATTATAAATTTGTCAATTCTACAGGTTTAACGAATAAAGATTTAAAGGGAATGCATCCAGAAGGAACAACAGCGGATGAAGAAAATAAAATGTCTGCAAAGGATGTTGCAACTTTAGCACAACATTTAATTAAAGATTATCCAAAAGTGTTAGATACAGCAAAAATCCCGAAAAAAGAATTCCGTCCAGAAAAAGAGAAGTTTGCAATGTCGAACTGGAACTGGATGTTAAAGGGCTTAGTTAAAGAATATGATGGCGTAGATGGCCTAAAAACAGGCTCAACTCCAGAAGCGGGAGATTGCTTCACTGGTACGGTTGAAAGAAACGGTATGCGTTTTATTTCTGTAGTGATTAAAACAAGTTCTCATACAGCACGTTTTGATGAAACAAAGAAGCTATATGATTATGGATTTGCTAACTTTGAAATGAAACAAATGTATAAAAAAGGTTCTTCAGTAAAAGGACAAGAAACAGTACGAGTAGAAAATGCGAAAGACAAAGATGTAGCAGTTCAAACGAAACAAGCCATTTCACTTCCAGTACCAAAAGGAAGTAAAGATGTTTATAAAACAGAATTAAAAGAATCAAGTAAGGGACAAGAAGCACCTATTAAAAAGGGAGCTGCGCTTGGTCAAATGGTAATTACGCCAAAAGATGCAAACGACCCTGGATTTTTAACTGGTAAGTCGTTACAAGTGGATCTTGTAACAACATCTGAAGTAGAAGAAGCAAACTGGTTTACTCGTGCTATGCGCGGAATTGGTTCTTTCTTTAGTGGTATATGGAATAGTGCTGTTGATACAGTAAAAGGTTGGTTTTAAAAGCTCCTCATTGTAGGGGCTTTTTCTTATTCCTATTTTTCATACCGACTTTATGAAAAAGTAGTAGACAAGCATCTGATAGTTAGTGGTAGAATGTAAGAGTATTCTTAATTTTCGCCTTTAACGGGGAAAAGCAATTCACCTAGGGGGGTTTTTGTAACATGACAAATGTAACAGGGACAGAACGTGTAAAACGTGGAATGGCAGAAATGCAAAAAGGCGGCGTTATTATGGACGTAATTAACGCTGAACAAGCAAAAATTGCAGAAGAGGCAGGCGCAGTTGCCGTTATGGCATTAGAGCGTGTACCAGCAGATATTCGTGCAGCAGGTGGCGTTTCTCGTATGGCAGACCCAACAATCGTTGAAGAAGTTATGGGTGCAGTGTCAATTCCGGTTATGGCAAAATGCCGTATCGGTCACCTTGTAGAAGCACGTGTATTAGAATCATTAGGGGTAGACTATATCGATGAGAGTGAAGTATTAACTCCAGCCGATGAAGTATACCATTTAAATAAACGTGATTACACAGTTCCATTTGTATGTGGTTGCCGTGATATCGGAGAAGCTGCACGTCGTATTGCAGAAGGTGCATCTATGCTTCGTACAAAAGGCGAACCAGGAACAGGAAACATTGTAGAGGCAGTGCGTCATATGCGTCAAGTCAATGCAGAAATCCGTCAAGTTGCAAGTCTACGTGAAGATGAATTAATGACATATGCAAAAAATACTGGTGCTCCTTATGAAGTACTACTTGAAATTAAACGCCTTGGTCGTTTGCCGGTTGTAAACTTTGCAGCAGGTGGTGTAGCAACACCAGCAGATGCAGCGTTAATGATGCAACTTGGTGCGGATGGTGTATTTGTTGGATCTGGTATCTTTAAATCAGAGAATCCAGCGAAATTTGCACGTGCAATCGTTGAAGCGACAACTCATTATGAGGATTACGAGTTAATTGCAAGCCTTTCTAAAGGATTAGGTAATGCGATGAAAGGTATTGAAATTTCAACGTTACTACCAGAGCAACGCATGCAAGAGCGTGGATGGTAATTGAAGGAGAACTTTAAAATGGTGAAAATCGGTGTACTAGGTCTTCAAGGTGCAGTTCGTGAACATGTAAAATCAGTTGAAGCAAGTGGTGCAGAAGCTGTTGTTGTAAAGCGTATAGAACAACTTGAAGAGATTGATGGTCTTATTTTACCAGGCGGTGAAAGTACAACTATGCGCCGTCTTATTGATAAGTATGCTTTCATGGAACCGCTTCGTACATTTGCGAAGTCTGGTAAACCAATGTTTGGTACATGTGCAGGAATGATTCTTCTCGCAAAAACACTTATTGGCTATGACGAAGCACATATTGGTGCTATGGATATTACAGTTGAGCGCAATGCGTTTGGACGTCAAAAAGATAGCTTTGAAGCTGCACTTTCTATTAAAGGTGTGGGAGAAGATTTTGTTGGCGTATTTATTCGTGCCCCGTATGTTGTAAATGTAGCGGATGATGTTGAGGTACTTTCTACACATGGTGATCGAATGGTAGCGGTAAGGCAAGGGCCGTTTTTAGCTGCTTCTTTCCATCCGGAATTAACAGATGATCATCGTGTAACAGCATACTTTGTAGAAATGGTAAAAGAAGCGAAAATGAAAAAAGTTGTATAAGTAACTTGCAACTTGTATAAGATTATAGTAAATTGATGGTAACAATTTTATAAAATAAGCGTGTTGATAGGAAGTAGTAACAAATGTCGTTTCTTATAGAGAGTCGATGGTTGGTGGAAATCGATAGAAACAGTTTGTGAATCCATCCTGGAATGGAATGTGGAATATCTTTATGATTAGTAAACATTCCCGGTGAAGAGCCGTTATTTCTACTTGAGAGGAAAGCGGTAATGCTTTCAACTAGGGTGGCAACGCGGGTTAACTCCCGTCCCTTTATATAGGGACGGGAGTTTTTTGTGTTTTATAAAATAAAAGGAGGAGTATATAATGCTTGATATTAAATTTTTACGTACAAATTTTGAAGAAGTAAAAGCTAAGTTACAGCATAGAGGCGAAGATTTAACTGATTTTGGTCGCTTTGAAGAATTAGATACGAGAAGAAGAGAACTACTTGTTCAAACAGAGGAACTAAAAAGTAAACGTAACGAAGTATCTCAACAAATCTCTGTATTGAAGCGCGAAAAGAAAGATGCAGAAGCTCTAATTTTAGAAATGCGTGAAGTTGGAGAAAAAGTAAAAGATCTTGATAACGAACTTCGTACAGTTGAAGAAGATCTAGAAAGATTGATGCTATCTATTCCAAATATTCCGCACGAATCTGCTCCAGTTGGTGAAACAGAGGATGATAATGTAGTAGCTCGCACTTGGGGAGAAGTGAAGGAATTTGCTTTTGAACCAAAACCACATTGGGATCTTGCTACAGATTTAGGAATTCTAGATTTTGAACGTGCTGGAAAAGTAACAGGAAGCCGCTTCGTATTCTACAAAGGTGCTGGCGCAAGATTAGAGCGTGCTTTAATTAGCTTTATGCTTGATCTTCATACTGATGAGCATGGATATGAAGAAGTATTACCTCCGTATATGGTAAACCGTGCAAGCATGACAGGGACAGGACAACTTCCGAAGTTTGAAGAAGATGCATTCCGTATTGAAAGTGAAGACTACTTCTTAATTCCAACAGCTGAAGTACCTGTAACAAATATGCACCGTGATGAGATCTTAAATAAAGAACAATTGCCTATAAGATATGCTGCGTTTAGCTCTTGTTTCCGTTCTGAAGCAGGTTCAGCTGGCCGTGATACACGTGGTTTAATTCGTCAGCACCAGTTCAATAAAGTAGAGCTTGTGAAGTTCGTAAAACCAGAAGATTCTTATGAAGAGTTAGAAAAACTAACAAATGATGCAGAACGCGTGTTACAATTATTAGAGTTGCCATATCGCGTTATGAGCATGTGCACAGGCGATTTAGGATTTACAGCAGCGAAGAAATACGATATCGAAGTATGGATTCCAAGCTATGGCACATATCGTGAAATCTCTTCTTGTAGTAATTTCGAGGCTTTCCAAGCGAGACGTGCAAATATCCGTTTCCGTCGTGAGCCAAACGGCAAACCAGAACATGTTCATACATTAAATGGATCTGGTCTTGCAATTGGACGTACGGTGGCAGCTATTTTAGAGAACTACCAACAAGAAGATGGTACAATTATAATTCCAGAAGTTCTTCGCCCTTATATGGGAGGAAAAACAGTTATTAAGTAAATTTATAAACATTCATCGGTATGAGTGATTGGTAATTATGAGCGTTGTCAGTGCTATGATGTAGGAGAGGAAAAGTAAAATTTTCCTTTCCTCATAATTTATTTTAGTAGGGTTGACTAACTGTTTTTCTTTTGATATTATATTTGATGTCAATATGGAGGTATACCCAAGTCTGGCTGAAGGGATCGGTCTTGAAAACCGACAGGCGGCGAGAGTCGCGCGGGGGTTCGAATCCCTCTACCTCCTCCAGATATAATTGACAACAGCGCATATAAGTGGAGATTGGAGAACTCGTTACCACACGTAACGAGTTTTTATTTTAAAACCAATCATAAAGTATGGTGTAAGGCGATTTTGTCCTTATTACACACTCATATTCCGATGATTATCTTCATAGATATGAAAGGAGTCAACATGGATCTTATTATACAAACGTTTCCTTTAGATGGAAAAACTTTATATTATGTACAATGTCCTGTCTGTAAGAACAATAGAATTTTAAACAGTGGTGCAAATGTATCACGCATTATTAGCGATGATACATTCCGTAAACTTTGTGGTTGCACTTGTGATGTAAAGCAAACTGCAACAAAAGTAGAGGCACCAAAAAAAGTTAAAAAAGAAGCTGTAAAGAAAGAAGCAGCTCCAAAACGTACAGGTAAAGTATTAACAGCAGTAATTAACGGGAAAGAAATGACTGTTAAAGAGATTGCTGAGGCGTACGATATTAGTACAAGTACTGTTCGTCAGCGTATTAACGCTGGAAAACCTGAGAGTGAAATTATTGCTCCAACAAAGAAAAAGTAATTTAATAGAAAAACCCGTGCATATGCACGGGTTTTTTATTTTACAAGTTTACGTGTTTGTTTTAAAAAATGACCGATTTTTTTTATGATTGGTTCAATGGAATCGCCATCTTTTAAAATATCGTATTCATTAATGTTTAATCGTAAAACAGGGCATGAATTGAAGTTGTTAATCCAGTTTTCATAACGCCCATGCATCTCTTTCCAATACTCGATTGGTGTTTGCTGTTCCATCGGACGTCCACGTTCTTGGATACGATCAACAATATCATCGAAAGAACCTTCTAAGTAAATTAATAAATCTGGATGTGGGAAGTAAGGAGTCATGACCATAGCGTCAAATAAACCTTTATATGTTTCATAATCAGTTTCTGTCATTGTACCTTTTTCGTGATGCATTTTTGCAAAAATGCCAGTGTCTTCATAGATAGAGCGATCTTGAACAAAACCGCCACCGTATTCAAAAATTCTTTTTTGTTCTTTAAATCGTTCTGCTAAAAAATACACTTGTAAGTGAAAGCTCCAGCGTGTGAAATCAGCATAGAACTTGTCCAAATACGGATTAGAATCTACCTTTTCAAATGATGTGCGATACCCTAAAGCGTTAGCCAATGCAGTTGTCATAGTGGATTTACCGACACCTACTGTTCCAGCGATAGTGATTACTGCGTCATTTGGTATATCATATTTTTGCCTTAAATTCATTATTATTTCGACTCCTTTAAGAGAGTATTTTGAAGGGCAGATAGGATGACGTTTAAATCATCAGGATTTTTTACAAAATCCATATCGTCTCCGTTAAATTTCAATACTGGGATATCTGGATGGTCCTTTTTAAAAGCATCCATTGCTGTTTCATAATCTTTTGTGAGCTGTAGTAAGTAATTTGGATCCATATTTTTTTCGAATTCTCTTCCGCGCATTGCAATTCGCTTTTGTAATGTTTCTAGGCTAGCTGTTAAATAAACGATAACGTTTGGAACTGGCATATCTTGTGTAAGGATACGATAGATTTGCATGTACTTGTCGTATTGAGAATCTTTTAATGTACGGGATGCAAAAATTACATTTTTGAATATATGATAATCCGCTACTACTGGCTTCCTTTGATTCAAATACTTTATGTTAATATCTTCTAATTGTTTGTATCTATTACAAAGAAAGAACATCTCTGTTTGAAAACTCCATTCGTCGATGTCTTCATAGAACTTTCCTAAAAAGGGGTTTTCATCAACAATCTCTTTCAGTAAGTGGAGTTGCATGTGAGTTGAAATTTCCTTCGCAAGTGAAGTTTTTCCAACACCAATTGGTCCTTCAACCGTGATAAATGGTACTCCGGTCACGCTGTTTCCTCCTTTCAATCAGTGATTTACCGTGACTACTAAAAACACAAAACAGAATTATTGTAGCACAAGAGGGAAGCGAGCGGGTTAATTTGATATAAAAAGTTGGAAAATAGATATATGTATTAATTAAATTTTATTTGAAACGACGGTACTATATTTGCTTTTAATGTGGCTTCCATTATTTTTAAAGCATGCAGGTTATCCTGATCATCATTAGATGCAATACAGTCCTGTGGTACATACAATGTATAATTCCTCATATGAGCATCGTTAGCTG
Source organism: Bacillus cereus group sp. Bc031 (assembly GCF_027716265.1). Taxonomy (NCBI): domain Bacteria; kingdom Bacillati; phylum Bacillota; class Bacilli; order Caryophanales; family Bacillaceae; genus Bacillus; species Bacillus cereus group sp. Bc031. The sequence goes on along the minus strand of NZ_JAQFUL010000105.1, from coordinate 5,015 downwards.
TAAAGAGGATACATATATTCCCGGCGACACCTGTTAATATTAGATTTTCTATTTTTAAATAGCCTAATAAAGAATTTAAAGGTGTTTCATAAAAAGCAGAGTAATGTGGTTTAATAAAAATGTAATCATCAGCATTTGGAGCGATCTTATGAATGATATTTTTACTATACTCATTTGTACAATGAGTAATCAATTGGTCAATATCAGACCTCCAAAGTTGATAATGGTCATTAATATAAATGATGGGGCAACCGAAGGATTTCATTGTTTTCTTTAATTGTAAAATAGGATTGGTTATAATTTCGCATTTTTTGGCTAGGATAGGCCCGTGTGAAAATTGAAAGTCATTAATCATATCGATAATGAGTAAGGCAGTATTCTTCATATGTAATCCCCTCTCTTTTTTTCTTAGGGTGGATTGAATTTATAAAAGTTATCCCATGTGTAGTAAATGGAAATAAGTGTACTTTATTTGTAATGAAAGGACTATGTTATGGAACGTGATCAAGATATTCATTTTATGCAGTTAGCAATAGAAGAGGCTAAAAAAGCAGAGGCAATACAAGAAGTACCGATTGGGGCAGTTATAGTGCTGGATGGTGAAGTAATTAGTGTTGCTCATAATTTAAGGGAGACTGAGCAAAGATCGATAGCTCACGCTGAGTTGTTAGCTATTGATGAGGCGTGCAAAAAATTAGGGACATGGCGTTTAGAAGATGCGACGTTATATGTAACATTAGAGCCTTGCCCGATGTGTGCGGGTGGAATTGTTTTATCACGAGTAAAGCGAGTTGTATATGGTGCGAGTGATCCGAAAGGTGGATGTGCAGGGACATTGATGAATCTGTTAACGGATGAACGCTTTAATCATCAATGTGAAGTAGTAGCTGGTGTATTAGAAGAAGAGTGCGGTACGCTGTTAACGAACTTTTTTAGAGCGCTTCGTAAAAAAAGAAAAGCGATTAAGAAATTAGAGAAAAGTAAAGAGAATTAACGTATTTGCATTTTATAAAAAAACAAGTTATACTGATAGTGCCTTTAATGAAGGCAACCGAATATTGGTTTTAACTTTGCCGTGCTAAGCGGGGAGGTAGCGGTGCCCTATACTCGCAATCCGCTCTAGCGAGGCCGAATCCCTTCTCGAGGTTATGTTGCTGTAAGGCCTGCCTTAAGTAAGTGGTGTTGACGTTTGGGTCCTGCGCAACGGGACCCCGTGAACCTTGTCAGGTCCGGAAGGAAGCAGCAATAAGCGGGTCTTCTCGTGTGCCGCAGGAGTGCCTGAACCGAGCTAACTGCTTAAGTAACGCTTATGGTACGTAATCGACAGAAGGTGCACGGCAGTTATATATGTATACAAAACTCACCTTAATACTAAGGTGGGTTTTTTGTATAGAAAATAACTTTTGGAATCTATAAACAGAATGGGTTATAATAAATGAGATAATAACCTTTGAGGGAGGCCGTATTTTCGTGTCATACCAAGCGTTATACCGAACATGGAGACCGCAAAAGTTTGAAGATGTAGTCGGTCAAAAGCACGTGACAAAAACGTTGCAAAATGCCCTTCTTCAAGAGAAAGTTTCACATGCTTATTTATTTTCTGGGCCGAGAGGAACAGGAAAAACGACAATTGCAAAAGTGTTTGCAAAAGCAATTAACTGTGAACATGCTCCGGTAGCTGAACCTTGTAATGAATGTCCTTCTTGTTTGGGGATTACACAAGGATCTATTTCAGATGTATTAGAAATTGATGCGGCTTCAAATAACGGTGTAGATGAAATTCGAGATATTAGAGATAAAGTAAAATATGCTCCAAGTGCTGTAGAATATAAAGTATACATTATTGATGAAGTTCACATGCTTTCCATGGGTGCCTTCAATGCGCTTTTAAAAACGTTAGAAGAACCGCCAGGACATGTTATCTTTATTTTGGCGACAACAGAACCGCATAAGATACCGCCTACAATTATTTCGCGTTGCCAACGTTTCGAATTTCGAAAGATATCAGTAAATGATATTGTTGAGAGATTATCGACAGTTGTGAACAATGAAGGTACGCAAGTAGAAGATGAGGCATTACAAATTGTTGCACGTGCCGCTGAAGGTGGTATGCGTGATGCGCTTAGTCTTATTGATCAGGCAATATCTTATAGTGATGAGACTGTTACGACAGAAGATGTATTAGCTGTAACAGGGTCTGTTTCTCAGCAATACTTAGGCAACTTAGTAGAATGTATACGTGAAAATGATGTATCAAGAGCATTACGTATCATAGATGAGATGATGGGTAAAGGGAAAGATCCAGTTCGCTTTATGGAGGATTTCATTTACTATTATCGTGATATGCTTTTATATCAAACTTCACTACAATTGGAACATATGTTGGAACGAGTAATGGTTGATGAGCAATTCCGGACGTTAAGTGAAGAAATGCAGCCGGAAGTAATCTATGAGATCATTCATACTCTTAGTAAAGCACAACAGGAAATGAAGTGGACAAATCATCCGCGAATTTTCTTAGAAGTTGTTATGGTACAACTGTGTCAACAGTTTATGATGCAAGCAAATGGTGCAGATCGTTTACAAGCAATTATGAACAGGATGCAGCAATTAGAGAAAGAGTTAGAACAAGTCAAAAAGAATGGTGTGCCGGCCGGTGTGCAGCAGGAAGTCAGAGAGACGCGTGCAGCACCAAAGCCAGTACGGACAGGAAGTATGAAGATACCTGTCGGACGCGTAAATGAAGTATTAAAGCAAGCGAAGCGTCAAGATTTAGAACAATTAAAAGCTGTATGGGGAGAGTTGTTAGGAAGACTCAAAGCATACAACAAAGTAGCGTTTGCTGTTTTATTAGAAAATAGCGAACCGGTAGCGGCTTCAGATGATACTTACGTTTTAGCGTTCCAATATGAGATTCACTGTAAAATGGCAAGCGAAAATCGAGAGGCTATGGATACAGTGGAACAAACTTTATTTGAATTGCTAAGTAAAAGATTAAATATGATTGCCATTCCAAAAAGTGAATGGGGTAAAATCCGTGAAGATTTTTTACAGCGTGAAGGTGGAAGTTCTGAAGAAAGCCCAGAGAAAAAAGAAGATCCTCTCATAGAAGAGGCTGTAAAATTAGTAGGGCAAGAACTCATTGAAATAAAAGAGTAATAATAATTAGGAGGAATTAATTATGATGCGTGGCGGAATGGGAAATATGAATAACATGATGAAACAAATGCAAAAGATGCAAAAAGAAATGGCAAAGGCGCAAGAAGAACTTGGCGAAAAAACAGTTGAAGGTACAGCTGGCGGCGGTATGATCACAGTTATTGCAAATGGTCATAAGCAAATTCTTGAAGTAAAAGTGAAAGAAGAAGTTGTAGATCCAGAAGATATCGAAATGTTACAAGACTTAGTGTTAGCTGCAACAAACGATGCACTTAAGAAAGCTGATGAACTTTCAAACTCTACAATGGGTAAATTTACAAAAGGCTTAAACTTACCGGGTGGAATGTTCTAGGAGGATATTGATATATGCATTATCCAGAACCAATATCAAAACTAATTGATAGTTTTATGAAATTGCCAGGAATCGGACCGAAAACAGCGGTTCGATTGGCGTTTTTCGTATTAGATATGAAAGAAGATGATGTGTTAGGTTTTGCAAAAGCACTTGTAAATGCGAAGCGAGACTTAGCATATTGTTCTGTGTGCGGGCATATTACTGATCGTGATCCTTGTTATATTTGTAACGATTCACATCGAGATCAATCAGTTGTTTGTGTCGTGCAAGAACCGAAAGATGTAATCGCGATGGAAAAGATGAAAGAGTATCAAGGTGTATATCATGTGTTACGTGGTGCTATCTCTCCAATGGAGGGAATTGGACCAGAAGACATTAATATCCCGCAACTTCTAAAGCGACTACACGATGAAACAGTACAAGAAGTAATATTAGCAACAAATCCTAATATTGAAGGGGAAGCTACAGCGATGTATATATCCCGCCTCTTAAAGCCGACAGGTATTAAAGTAACTCGTATTGCACACGGTCTGCCAGTTGGTGGAGATTTAGAATATGCAGATGAAGTGACACTGTCGAAAGCGTTAGAAGGTCGTAGAGAAGTATAAGAGGAGAAACAAAAATGTTCTTTCAAAAAAAGGGTAAATTGCGTAAAGAGTATGATGATAAGCTAATTGTACTATTAGAAAAGGTAAAGAATGAATGGTTACGTCAAAAGAGAATGGTTGAACAAAGTGTTGAACCATCTCAAGATGTACTTTGTTCTTTGAAAATAGCAGAGGCGAAATATTTCTTCTTGCTAAAAGAAGCAAAACGTCGTCCTGTAAAGATGGAGCAATGGTAAAAGGTTCTGCTGAAAAAGCAGAGCCTTTTTATTTTATTCGTTTGGAAAGGTCGATTAATAGTTTTTTTGAAGAACGTGTAGCCGAATCAAGGTGAATAAGATGAAACGACTGGAGTTATATAATAAACGTTCTTTTTTATTGTCTTGTCCCATACAAATAAATGTGTATAGGTCATTCATAAGGAGGAAAAAATGAATTCTACAATTATTATTGTTGGTATTCTTGCGTTAGTTTTTATTTTCCTTGTTTTTGGTGTTTCTTCTAAGCCGTTGCGTTTTATAGGAAAAGCGCTCTTTCATGTTACTTTGGGAGTAGCATTACTTTTTATCGTAAATGTTGTAGGAACGTATTTTGATTTTCATATCCCAATTAACTTGGGCACCGCAACAATTACAAGTTTATTAGGTCTACCCGGTGTTGCTGCATTAGTGGTTATTAAACTTTATATCATGCCAAAATAAATTTATTTTGGCATTTTTTTTAAAAGTGTTGACTTTTGAATGATTAATATGGTAAATTAATAAGCGTCGTCAGGAACGAAAGAAAAAAGTTGTTGACAGATTTAACGCAAGATGTTAAATTATAAAAGTCGCTGAAACGCGATGTTGAACTTTGAAAACTAAACGAAACAAACAACGTGAAACGTCAATTTTTAT
>NZ_JAQFUL010000104.1:0-15159 GCF_027716265.1 Bacillus cereus group sp. Bc031 | reverse complement strand
ATTTAGCTTTTCAGATAGTCCTTCCAAGCAATATTTGGAGAATAAGTTACAACCATTCGACTTTCATGAAAACTTGGTATAGCCATTACTTGTGCTGGTTCCAAATACTTCATTACTTGTAGCCAATTATCAAGTAATGTATCACTATCACTCTCTAATGGATTATTTAAAATATCAATACAAAGGCCACCCCAATCTAGCTCAGATACCACAGCTGGACTATTTTGTAATAATTCCTTATCAAACATTTCTAAAATATGACCGCTAAAGTATGTTCTAGCCCCTACCCCTAAGGGACCGTTAGGAAGAAACCTAACTGGTATTGGTTGGGAAGATATTTCCATCCACATTTGTAATCGTTCACGTTCGGTATTCCACGGATATGATAAAGGCCAAAAAATTTGAGTTACTCCATAACTTGGTTTCGCAATTTCTGCAATTTGGTCAGATAACTCAAAAAAAGCAGGCCATAATTTTTTAGGTATCGATTTATGAAACTCAAACTTCAAAAATGAGCGATGACTCCAGTTAACTTCAAAACTCCCACTATAGTTCACCGATTTATCACGATAAAGGTAAACTTCTGATACTTTATGCTCTGAAACTACTTTTTCCAGGATTTCCTGACGATTATATTCTACTCGTACCATTTCACTGTTACCCCAATGAGTAGGAGCAAATTTTTCATTTGACTCAAACACATCCAAAAGACGACCTAATACTTCTTCTTCGTTAAAAGATACTGTAGGATACATTGTAATTGAGAAAAAATCAGGTTTCATGTATATCCTCCTTAATACTAAAAAATATAGTCACATAATAATTTTTATTCATAGTTTTTTCCATCGCCCTCCACCAGGTAAACGTGAATTGCCCTCCCATTTATGAGTCACTTTTCCACTACTTAGGTCAGTATAGTAAATCTCACTCTTTTCTCCTAAAGGCCCACTTGGTCTTGGTTTAGGAGGAATTCCATTCAAATCGGGTTTATCACTTGATATTGTCACAATATGACTTCCATTTTTATCTTCGAGCATCTCTCTTTCAGCTCGCATTTGACTGTCATTATGAATAACGTGTTCTTTGTCACTTATTTTGTGTTTGTGGTCATGAACTAAATCGATTTCATCCTTAGCATTACGACCTATACTATCTGGACGCGTAAGATGCCCTTCACTGGATGTATACGTAACAACCTTGCCAAGGTTATTGTTCTCTAGCTTACGGTCAAGATGTTCTCCTAAAGCTTTTCTTCCTTTTATTTCTTCTTCCCTACCACACTCTGTGATTTTTTTTAGATTCTCATTCCTAACATCCCATTTTTCACGATCTAAAGGTGGGATCGTTTCTTCACAATGACGTTCATATCTAATATCATTTGCTACTTTATACTCTCCCTGAGCCTGAGCCTCAGCTTCATCTATTTTCTTTCGATAGTATTTTTCTCGTTCTGGAGTTAGTTTAACTTTTTTGGGTTTTGCATTACTACCTTTACCCGTACCCTTAACCCCACCACTCTCCAAATTCGAGATCCTACTCTGAATACTCGCCTTTGAGGCATCATGGGCTTCTTGGAATTTCCCGCTATAGTTCGTTCCAGTTCTAACGACACTTCCATCTGGCAGTATTTCTACACCTTTAACGAATGGGGTTACGGAGTCCGCACCTTTTGCTAATGTATTTTCAATTATATAATACTAGTAATTTTTGTTAACCTTAATTCATAAAAATAATTTTTAAACATTTATAACATGCCTATCTAATAAAAAAGCGCTTGTTGTCTTTCGTAGACAATCAAGCGCTTTAAGTTCATTTGTTTTTAAGCAGCATAAATTTATAAGTTTTGTAGTAACAATATGACACTTTTTATACTTCATAACAAATACTATGTTAAAACTTACGAGTTTGTACGAGTTCGTTAGTTTCATATACATTCCATGTGTTTATATTTATCGCCCGATAAAATGTCATCTCGCCTAAGCTCGTACTTTATTTTCTATTCTATCATTGTACATAATACTCTATGATGGTACAACCATCATGGAGTACATACTTTCAAAAACCCTTTTATTTTTTCTATCTACTTCACATATACTTTATTTTTTATTCATATATACTTATGCGTATTTAAATTTAGCACCGCGAACTTTATCATATTCGTACATAAAATATAATTTAGTATAGTAAGCTTTATAAAATCACTATAACTAAACTCATTTATTTACTGTAATGAGTTTTTAATGTTTATTTATATTTTAGGAATATCAATTATATTTCCTGGTGACTCATTAATAAGAATATCTGAAATACTTGGGTTCCTTTTTTTCAACTTGAATATTTGAATTTTTGTTAATTCAGGGCTAAATGATATATTTTGTGTTTTAAACTCCAAATTCATAATTTTATTTTGAAGTTTTAATATAAAAACCTTCCATTCTTGTAATGGAGAATTCGAAACTTCCTCCGGACTTTCTAATAATCGATATCCATCTGCATAATGAAACATTAGTAATCCCGTTCCTAAGTCACAATCTTTGTTTTCAAGAATTGCATTTGGTATATCAAATCCACTATTCCAATTATAATTTGCTGCAAAACAATGAAGGAGTATTGGATTATCTATATTCTTTATTCGGCTAATTGTATCCTCTTTATTTGTATTATAAAGTAATTCTTCAAGCAAACTAATATCTTTATTTTCCATTACACCTTACCACCTTACTAATATTTACTTATTTTGTATTTCCAATTGTTTTAGCTTTCTTTCCCAAAGTTCTACTGTTGCACCTTGGCTTGGGTACAATGGTAAACCATTCCCCTGTAATTTTCTTAAATTTTTTTGCAGATCATATACCTGCTTTTGTAAACTATCAATACTTTGGTTAATATCCATTTTATTTAATGCTCTTGCAACTACTTCATTGTAAACAGAATGATATCCTCTGTGTCTAGCCATTGTACTTATATTATCATCTGGTACTCTTAAAAAAATACCGTTTGATGAGTCATCAAAGTTCATACCTATCTTTTTAATTACGGGATTATCTGCCATTTCAGAAGGAATAATATGCTGTGCTTGATATCCACTCCATTTAGTTGAACGTCTAAGCCCCATTTCTGTCATCATATTTTTTCCTAATTTAGTTGAATTTCCTCCTGTTACAATACCCGGAGTACCAGGAATAATCCTACTACCTTCACCCGTACCCTTACTAGCAAGAGAAGCCTCTACACCCTTAATCTTATCATCTATAATCTTATTACTTTCTGTATGATGCTTATTCACCCAGCTTTGGAAATCTGTACCACCTTGTTTAGATAATAGTAAGCCATTTCCGTCAACTTCAAAACTTGCCGATTTGGCTGTCCTATCATCTATGCTTTTGGCTATTTTTTCGCCAAGTTGATACATCTTTTCATTTCCGGATTTCTCCATTTTAAGGCTTGCTAGTTTCAAACGGTCAAGCATAATAGCTTTATTATCACGCAATGATTGTACCACATTTTCACCCAAATTTGGATTAAAACCAGGCATTCCTTCTTTGAATTTTAATAATTTCGCTAAATCAGCTAATTCACTCGTGCCTTTGAATGCTTTTACTCCTTTTCCTACTGCTCCAACAACTGGGATTGCGTCTAATCCGCCAAAAATGATGTTTCCTACCCGCTCTTCTTGGCTCAATTTCCGGTGTGTTCCCCAGTCTTCTCCGTCGATACCACTTTTGATTTGTACAGCGCCGTATACAACTGCCGCAGCGGTTCCGAGTGGTGGGCAAAGGATTGTTGTGATGATGATTCCTAGGCCTATTCCTATGTCTCGCACCATTTCTAGTTTTTTCTGTTCATCTTCTATCGATTTATATTCAAATCCTCGTGTGGATGGGACTACTTTCTTGTATTCTTCATAATTTAATTTTGCATCTGGGTTTTGTTTTTTTAGTTCTTTGTATTCCTCTCTCAGTACGTTATCAAATGCAGGTGAATCTCTAAAAATATCTTCTACTGTTATTTTATCTTTTTTTGTTTTTATTGTTTGTGGTACACTTCCGTACCCTGCGTGCGCATCTGGTAATACTGTCGTTGTTGTGGAGCCAATTCGGTTATCTGTTTCGAAACTGAGAATAGATGTATCTCTCATTTTTTGAGCGAATTTATCCATTTCTACTAAAAAAGGTTTATCTATATGTTCAGAGACCAATCGCCCTGCTTCTCCGCAATATCTTTGTAATGTCGAATAGCTATCAAGTAATTCCCCGATTTTTTGCGATTGATCTTTTGGGTTAAAATGTATACTGCCATCTGAGTCTAAATCTCGTATTCTTCCATCAATTTTTTTCAATAATTCATTTGCGCGCTGTAATTTTATGAGTGCATCTTTTGTAATTCGATTCATACCATCCCCCATGTTTTGCCATGGTTCAGGTCTATATTTCACATCCATTTCGTTTTCATCCCCCCAGCCGTATGGTGATTTCTACAACTTACTTAATATTTCACGTAATTGTTCGTCCTTTTCAAGCATTTCTACACATGCGACCCTTACAAGTCTCGCCGACCTAGAATAGTGTTCAGCAAATTCAAGTGTTTTGTGTAATATATCAGGATATTTTTCAATTACTCTCATCGCTTCACCTTTTTGATAAAAATCACTGCTTAATAAACTCTCAATATTCGTTCCAATGACGTCTACATGGATTTTATATATATCTTCTAATTTCATTACTATATCAAGTAGTTCTTGAAAATTAACTAATACTTCTTCTCCACCACCAGAACCACCATCTCCCATTGATACTTGCATTATTCAATACCTCCTAACGAAAATTGTCTCGGGTCAATTAATTTTTTATACGGCATTTTTAACACGTCATACAATTTCTTATTTACCGCATAGAGACTCACCCAGTCATACCGATTACGTTCTACATCAATTTGAACGAAATCTTCTCCTTCAGTGAAATATAAAAAACATTCCCATTTTCCTCCTCTGTTACTCCGAGGCCTCGTATATGTTTCTATCGCTATAACATCTTTATTTGATAAATCTTTTTCCTCAAATGTTTGTTGTTCTTCTTCTGTCATTCTCTTTGAGAAAAATGTATCTTCTATGTCCCTCGGTTCTCTCAATAAGAAAGGGATGCGTGTTAATAAGGAAAAATATACGTCTGGCTTTGGTATGTAGTCGATCTCGTATTTTTTATTTGGCTCTATTTCCGTTAATACAGCCACTCGGTCTTTATCCTCTTTCAAAAAGCCCATTAATAGATTATTCATTCTCGTGTATTCATGACAATTTTCATATTCTTTTAATAGCTCAATCATTTGAAAAGCGGCAGGGGTAATTCCATTTTCACTTGTAAGTAAGCCCTTTTCTTTTAAACTCGTAGTTGCTTTCGTGACACATTCTTCATCAAGTAAAATAATTACGTCACGGTTTGGCAATCCAAATATATCGGTAACCCCAGCTGCACCTGCGAGAACATATAATTCAGCAGGTGCAAAAACCATTTCTTTCCCCATTCTTTTATCCCTCATTTCTCCATCACAATTTTTTTATCGCCCTTACTTCCGATATATCGCCATACGTTTGAATACTTTTCTCTAACTCTTTCAAAGCTTTCGTATGTCCTTCAAATGCCTCTACCATTTCTGAGTTATATTGAATGATTAAATCAAGATAACTTAAAAAGGCATCTCTCGTTTTTCCATTCCATTTCGCACATGTAACGTACGCTTTTAAGTTTTTCGCTTGATTTAAAGAATCTTTCATGCCGTTCTCTATGTTTTGTGCGTAAGAAATGGCACTTGCAGTGTTACTTCCTATAATTTCAACCTCTTTACCACTCATATTAGTTCCCTCCATTCTTTGTATACTTAATGGATAAGTTTTTCAATTTCCTTTTTCTTTTCTTCAAAAGCTCTGGTCGCTGCAGCGTATGCTGACGCTTTCTCCGCTTCTGCTTTCGCTTTATATTCCAAATACTTTGCATAAGCTGTACCTATCGCAGATCCAACATTGCTTAATTCACTTTTAAAATAGGATAGTACTGTATTTAAGTCTTCATCCTTTTCATGACGTTTTTGTTCAAATTCCACTGCTGGAATTTTATTTGCTTCTAAGCCATTACTTTTACTCTCATAATCTCTCTTCGCTGATTCAGCCTCTTGAATGTATTGCTTTAACTCTCTTTCTTGATCTTTTAAATAATGATGTAATGTATCATACTGATCTCGTTTCCTCGCGCTTTCTGTAAAACCCGATGCATTTAAAAAAGCATTATACAATTCATCTAACATCTTTCTCCTCCTTTATTACAATAACTATGTAGTTAAATTCGTATATTTGAACATGAATATTCATTACATTGAGAATTTATAAATAATTATTTTTGCATATTGCTATTTTATCAAAGGGGTTTTAACATTTCCATATTTTATAAAAAGGTTTCGCATTTTTCTTCAATTAAATAACAATGAATATTTATTATCTAAAAATTGTAGTTTCATATAGATTATTGAAATTTTATCCACATTAAGGAAATGAATAACAAATAACCATCATTTACATGTTATAATTGCGATGTATACATTTAATTGTATTAAATGTATATGTGTAATACGTATGTTTAATAAAGTTAAATTAAACTGGGGAGGCTTTCGCAAATGGGTAAGAAAACAAGCAAAGCTAAAAAAATTTTCGGATTCGTAATCACCGCAGCTCTAGTAACTACAACGATGGTAGGCACAGCAAACGCACAAACAACTACGAATAACTATAAAGTAGCTGGCAATGCGAACACTGTATTTACAGATGTACCAAAGGACCACTGGTCAAAAGATGCTATTGATTACTTAGCAGCAGCAGGACTTTTTAACGGATATGGAAATGGAAAATTTGGTTTTGGGGATCATATTACTAGAGGCCAGGTAACTTCTTTAATCGCTCGTTATTTAGGTTTAACAGCAAACAATGAACAGAGCAATATGTTTAACGATATTAAAAATCATATGTTCGAAAAGGATATTAAAGCCATTGCGCAAGCTGGAATTATGACAGGTGATGGAACAGGTGCTTTTCGTCCAGATGATGCATTAACTCGGTATGAAATGGCAGTAGTATTACAAAAAGCATTTCAATTACAATCAAAAGGACAAAATAACTTTAAAGATGTACCTCAAGATCATTGGGCTTATAAATTTGTAAATACGCTACGTAGTAACCGAATATCCTACGGTGATGAGGCAGGTAATTACAATGGCAACACGCTTGTGAAACGTGAGGAGTATGCACAATTTTTATATAATGCAATAGCAAAAAACAGAGATTATAATTTCAACATCAATACAAAAGAAGAAATGAAACAAATGTTAACAACAGCTTTAGAGAATGGGACGTTTGGTCCATTTAAATTAAATTCATTGGGTAAAGAGCTATCTGACGTAAAAAAAGAATATGGAGTGCCTGATGTTTTGAAAAAAGCACCATGTACAGAATGTGATGCACCTAATACAGCGGTATACGGCGATTATAATATTGATATGTACCCTTGGGACGCTAGATATATATGGGTGAAAATGGATATCCCTATCAATGAATTAAAAGAGTGGTTTGGTGAGCCCGATTTAATCGGAGAGGATATGACTAGCGAAGGCTTTATATATAATCGAGGAAGCTATTCTCTTTATTTCAGCTTCTCTGATGGTTATATTCAACGCGCTGAAATATCTAAAAGTGAACACCATTAATACGTTACAAGCAATATAAAATATATAAAGCATAAAAAAATCCTTCAAGAACGTGCCTTTTCTTGAGGGATTTTATTTTGTTCCTACCTATTTAACATAATACAAAGCTGTAAAACCACTACTGATTAAAGCTCCACTTTATTTTTCTTAGCGCTCCGCATTCCATTCACTTAAATACGTTGCATATTCTAATTCATCTGGATCATCATCTAGTATAGAAATAAACTCTAATTTATTTCCATCACAATCTAGAAAATATACACTTGCAGCTGGCATCCACCTTTGGACAATTGGCTCTTCATTTCCTTTCCCCTGACTCCCTACTACCTCTATTCCACACTTCTCTAACCACAATTTAGAAGTCTTTAAAAACTCTAAATCTACACGAAAAGCGAAGTGTTTCGTCTCAAAATTTTCATTACTATGTACTTCCCATAACCCGAGCATTTGCTCTTTATTTTCTCCTACCCAAAAGAATGCAACTCGTCTTTTCGATAGTCTTTTTGCTAATGATAAACCTAATTTATTTTGATAGAAATCTATTGCCTTTTCTAAATTTCTTACATATAAATGCGTTTCATATATGCTTTGTATCATATTATATTTTCCCTCCTCTACATTCTGATTTTTAAAATATATTTTGTTTTTATCATACAAATATTTATATTTTTAAGCATCCTACTTTTGTATCATTGTTCTTTCCTACAAAGGTATATATCTAGCTTTATCATTCATATACCAACGCCAAAATTCAATAAAAAACATATTTACATTCTAGCAAATACATTCATAAATTTTTATAATGTAATAAAAGTAACATCTTAATAATAGAGGAGGAACCATTCTGGATAAAACCAAAGTTATGGCTTATTTTAGTGCAACGGGTGATGTGTTTCCTGTTGAAGCAATTACCAATGCCCTAAGTATCGAGCCTACAAGAACTTATAAAAAAGGTGATGTTGTTGCAAGACGTGATAATCCGAATCTTGTATCCACCAAAACCCTATATAGAAAAGAAACTAATTGGACTTTAAGCACTGGCTATCAAGAATCATACGATATAAATAATCAGTTACATGTTATTCTACAATCCCTTGAAGGAAAAACAGAACAATTAAAACATCTCAAGAAGAAGTATAGTTTAGAGTTTCTTTTTATGGTAGTGATTCAAGTGGAGAATAACGAATCACCCACGATATATTTACAAAAAAACATTATTGATTTTGCTAGTTCCATTCAAGCAGAAATTCATTTTGATCTATATATTTGTTAAAAATAAAAACGCTATTGATATTGAAATCAGTAGCGTTCTTATGTGACCATATGTTTTATCTTACTTGTACCCAAAAGCACATTCTTTTTATATAACGTATTACTTCAATTTCCCCTCAAAAACAATCTTCCTACCGCACGGTTCAACTACTGTTTTACCGTCTTTCTTCACTTCATGAAAGATTGGCTCTTCCATGCGACGAGACGGTGCGTAGCCTTCTTGTTCCATACGTGCTAAGCAGTCTGTAATTGTTTCATTTTCGAGTACTTCAAATTTCTTTTTATTAGGTTGTTTTGTCATGCCCTAACCTACTTTCTATTTTTCTTGATGCGAATTGATTCTTCATGTAAATCATATATAACATTGCGAGAATTCCCATTATAATCATAACCGCAATAAAAAAGCTTGTATACTGTATTTTTTCTATAAATACGCCTCCTAATACAGGTCCCAGTATACTTCCTAAACTAAAGGCAATTCCAGATAATATATTACCTGCTGGCAATAAGTGTCTCGGTAATAAATCTGTCATAAATCCAAGTCCTAACGAGAAGCACGATCCAATGACCATACCCGCTAACAACATGCAGGCAAAGACGATCCAATAATATTGATCAAATACGGCTGCAAGCAAGAAAATGCCCGTACTTATGCAGAACGTCCACGTTAAAATACGATCCCTTCCGTATTTGTCACTTAATATACCGAGCGGAATTTGTGTAATAATGCCCCCAACTGCAAATGCTGGTAATAAGAAGGATACTTCTGAAACAGACCATCCTTTTCGAAGCGCGTATACTGGTAAGTTACTGTTTAACATTGCTTCCAGTACGCCATATGCAAGTGGTCCCAGCAGTGCAATCCATCCTAATCCAACAACTTGTTTATAACGAGAAAATGATGATTCACTCTTCACTTCTCTTTCATCTTGCGCCGGGAATGCATTTTTTGTTGGTAATAATAACAGCCAACCTATTAGACAAAGTATAGTAGATATAATAAATGGCGTTGCAAGACCGTACTGAACTGTGCTTGCTAAATATGGACCGACGGCAAAACCAATTCCGAAGAATACACCGTATATCGATACTTGTCTACCTATTTTACTCGGATCCGATGTTGTCGTAATCCATGTTTGTGTTCCGACATGTAGCATATGATCTCCCACGCCAACTAGAAATCTAAGGATAAACCATACCCAAAACGAAAATGTTTGTGTAAAAAAGAATAATGAAATAATAACGAGAAACCCACCAATCACGATAATTGGCTTCATTCCAAACTTTTGCATCGGTTTTTCAAGAAACGGTGAGATCACTAATATCCCAATGTATAGTGCTGTCGCATGAATACCGTTAATACTTGAACTAACCCCTTCTTGTTCAAAAATCATTGCAATGGCTGGTAAAAGCATTCCTTGTGACAAACCCGAGATTGCTACAATCCCAACCATAATCCAAAAAGTAAAACGTATCGACATTCCCTTTCCCTCTCCTTCTCACGCTTTCCACTTCTCATTATAAACTGTTTCTGCAAATGCGTGTACGAATATTCGCAATAAAAAAGAAGCTAAAAGAATGAATCTTTTAGCTTCTTATCCTTCCCAAACTTGTGCTTTCACATTGTTATGGAATTGCTTGAAATACGGATGTTTATAAAAAGCAGTTTCATACAAATAATGATGCGAATGAACAATTGGTGGCTGTTGTATTTGTAACGGAACTACAACTGGTGAAACTTGCATATACAGCGGAGCTATCATCATTTTTGTATACACATGATGATTATATGGAGAATGCGCAATGAAGAACGGATGATGCATGGATAATCTCCCCTTTTACCTACAATGTTATAGTATATGCAATACCTTTCATTTCGGGGATTATTTCTGTTCTAACCAATCCTCTACATGCTTTATAAATACATCTAAACAATCAATAAACGGCGAATGACCGCAATCTTCTAATACCTTCAACTCTGCATTTGGCAAATGTTTTGCTAACTCCTCACCGACTACTTGTGGTACGACATAATCTCTGTCACCTTGTATGACGAGTGTTGGTGCTTTAATATGATGAATTTGCTTACTTCCCTCTACAACCCCATTATGTTCATCTGAAATATTAAATGTAATGAGCGCATAATTCACATCTACGAAATTACGTTGCGTTAACATATCGTCTAAATACTTTTCATAACGGTCTGGTTCAGGTTGATTATGTGTATATATTAATAAATTCCATACTGTACGGTAATATAATTTATTCATATTTTTTATCGCATCTAACACTGGTGCAATCTGTACGGGATCTTGTGCAATTTCTTCTTTCGTCTTTACTAAGCTTGATACGATTGGTTGCCCGTTTATATCCTTTTTAAAAATCGGATACCCTTTCATGCCCACTGATTCTACTAAAATTAACTTTTCTACAAAAGTTGAGTGATTCGCTGTAAATTGCATTGCAACACCACCGCCCATTGACCAGCCCATTAATGAAAATTTCTTTAGTTTTAACCCGTCGATAAATAATTTTACATCTTCTGCAAAGTCTTGTATTGAATCTATCGCTTTATTATACGTTGATTGACCAAATCCCCTTAAATCGAGAGCGTAAATATGGTATTGATCTTGCAGCTTTTCAATAACTAAATCAAAGTGTTGTGACGATGTCATGTTCCCGTGAATAAGTACAAGAATTTCTGCATTTTGCCTTCCAACTTCCTGATACGCAATCGTTTCTCCGTTCGATAGTGAAACAAACTTCATTGTTGCAGGCTTAATCATCACAAGTTCCCCCATTCTATTTAAATAGAAAGAAAATTCTTTACTTACTTAAAGAATAGCACGTAGAATATACGTTCGCAACATAAAACCTATAAGAATTTTTTACATAAATCAACATGTCTATTACTAGACAATTATAATAAAAAAGTATATAGTTAGCTAGGTAACTAATTTGAAAGGATCAACATACATGGACGAAAAACAACATTTTTTTCACATTGTCAGCCAGACTTCTCGCAAGTTTACGAAGAAATTTAATGAACGCGTATCTCCCACTGGGTTATTTAGTGCGCAATGGGCTGTAATTTTCCGTATTAATCAAACTGGTTCTTGTACGCAAACAGAATTATGTCAGTATTTAAATGTTGAATCACCAACGATGACTCGTACGTTAACACGTATGGAAACGATGGGATGGATTATTCGTACTGAAGGAAAAGATCGCCGTGAGAAGCTCATTTCTTTATCAGAAACAGCGATAAAAATGATTCCGGTATGGCAAGAAGAAGTTGATACTTTTGAAGAAAAGACGCTAGAAGGTATTAACGAAGATGATTTACATCAAGCATTTCAAGTGTTACAACAAATTATTAAAAACTTAGATTAACTTGGAGGGATGACCATGCAAAGTGAGAAACTTTGGACGAAGGATTTCCTCGGAACTTGTTTTAGTAGTCTATTTCTCTTCTTAACATTTTATATGCTTATGACTACTTTACCCGTCTATGTAATAGACGGCCTAAAAGGAAAACCTGAGGAAATTGGTTTAGTTGCAACTGTTTTTCTTATTTCATCTGTTTTATGTCGACCATTCACAGGAAAATGGCTCGATGATTTAGGAAGAAAGAAAATATTATTTATTTCACTTTCACTATTTTTAGCCGCTACCGTTATGTATTTCGGTGCACAAAGTTTATTTTTATTACTAGCCCTTCGCTTCTTACATGGTATTGGGTTCGGTATGGCAACAACTGCAACTGGTACGATTGTCACAGATGTTGCGCCAGCTCATAGACGAGGCGAAGCACTTGCCTATTTCGGCGTATTTATGAGTCTGCCGATGGTAATTGGTCCTTTTTTAGGTTTAACAATTATTTCTCATTTTTCGTTTACTGTATTATTTATCGTTTGTTCCGTATTTTCATTACTTGCATTTTTATTAGGACTACTTGTCAATATTCCGCATGAAGCACCTGTAAGCAAACAAAAACGAGAAAAAATGAAATGGAAAGACTTACTTGAACCATCTTCTATTCCAATCGCTCTTACAGGATTTGTTTTAGCCTTTTCTTATAGTGGTATTTTATCCTTTATTCCTATTTATGCAAAAGAGCTCGGTTTAGCTGATATTGCAAGTTACTTCTTTATTTTATATGCACTTGTTGTTGTCATTTCTCGTCCATTTACAGGTAAGATTTTTGATCGCTTCGGTGAAAACGTACTTGTTTATCCAGCTATCATTATTTTCACAATTGGGATGTTCATTTTAAGCCAAGCACAAACTTCATTTTGGTTCCTTGGCGCAGGTATGTTAATCGGTTTAGGTTATGGAACATTAATTCCTAGCTTCCAAACGATTGCGATTTCTGCTGCTCCAAACCATCGACGTGGTTCTGCGACAGCTACGTACTTCTCATTCTTTGATAGTGGTATTGGCTTTGGTTCTTTCATTTTAGGTATCGTCGCAGCGAAATCAAGCTATCATAATATGTATTTTATCGCAGCTATTATCGTTGCGTTCACTTTACTTTTATACTATGGATTACACGGACGAAAACAAAAATTCAAGAAACAACGTACAGACGGACAAATATCCGCTTAACGTAAATAAGGAAAGTAAACTTCCCCGTTTACTTTCCTTATTTTGTATTTCTTTCAATAGACGCGTATACTAATAGTAGAAATAAAAAGGAGGGACCGATATGAAACTTAAAAAATCTCCCCTACTCTTACTCATAATCACATTCATATTTGTAATTACAGGGCTCGGTTTTACATACTTCAAACATAATAAAACAATTCCGTCGAAAAATAATGTGACGAAAAAAAATTGGTTAGATGATCCGTACTTACGTTGGTCGTATACACATATGAAAGAATTCACTTTAATTAACGAGGTGAAAAATAACCCGGATCACGTTTTTCACTTCTCTACCGCATTGCAAAACTTAGACGATTTTGCTGTAGAGCGTAGATTTGGAAATACAACTCCTCTAAAAAAACTTTTAGATGATAACAAAACAGATGCGTTTGTCGTTGTACACAATGGACAACTTGTTTATGAACGATATTTCAATGGATATAACGAGAGCGAACCGCATGGTATGGCGTCATTAGCAAAGGTATTTACCGGAGCAATAATACAATCTCTCGCTGAAGAAAACCGTATTGATTTAGAAAAAACAGCTGACACATATATAAAAGAATTAAAAAATACACCGTTCGGAAAAGCAACACTGCAGCAATTATTGGATATGCAAGTTTCTGTAGAATATCCTACTCACGGATATGAACATCCAGCATTAGAAAATCAAGATGCACAACTATATTTAGCGAGCAATATTTTACCTCGAGGTAAAAATTACGACGGCCCAATGAAAATTTATGATATGTTACAAGAAGCAGAAGAAACTGCACCGCCTGGTTCCGATTTTTCTTACGATAACGGATCAGCAGAAACACTCGCTTGGATTATTCGAACGATCACTGGTAAATCATTAGCTGAAAACGTTAGTGAGCGCATATGGTCTCAAATTGGTATGGAAGAAAACGCGTATTACGTAACAGATGAAACAAAAGTTGAACAAGCAAGCGCTGGTTTAAATGCAACTGCTAGGGATATGGCGAGATTCGGACAATTATTATTAAATAACGGGGAATATAACGGAAAACAAATTCTCCCTTCTTCTATTACGGAAGATATAAAAAATGTTCAAGAAGGTGAACTTGCAGTTGGCCCTGGAGCTTCCATTTCTTATCATAATCAATGGTGGATTCCGCACAATGAACAAGGTGCTTTCGAAGTGTTAGGTAGTTACGGACAAACACTTTACATCGATCCGAAAGCGAATATGGTAATTGTCCACTTCTCTTCTAATGCTACGCCAAGTAATGAAATCCATTCCGTTTACTCCAATATGTATATTGATATTGCACATCATTTAGAAAAGCTTCCACAGTAGTGGAAGCAGGAGTTTAAACCTTACATGTATGACTATTTAATTGAACACACAATCTGTTGTGTTGAAACATCAATATATCTAAAAAAAGGAGCTCTCTTCATAATCCGTACCCTTTGTAAAGGACATTTTAAAAAAAGTTAGGCGGCATCAAGAAGATGATTTCTGTATTCAAC
>NZ_JAQFUL010000103.1:0-15419 GCF_027716265.1 Bacillus cereus group sp. Bc031 | reverse complement strand
CCATTGAATTTGCATACTTAGTATGCGAATTCAGGAGGTGTTTTTTTCATGTGCCACTATTCGGGTTCACTTCAAAACGAAGTGTCTTTTTTCATTTTAGTGATACCCTTTAGCAGAGTCTTTATGAATTTTATTTTTAAAGATACTGTAACTCCAAAGTTGATATCCAATAACAATTGGTACCATAACCATTGCAACGAAGAACATAATTTTTAAGTTTAATTGACTACCAGCTGCGTTGTATAACGTTGTACTATAAGCATCATTAATACGAGATGGTAACATTCTTGGGAACATACCCGCAAAGCCAGTTGTCATAAACATTGCGATTGTTAAGCAAACGAATGTGAATGCAAGACCGATTTTATGTTTGTACACCATAATAAGTGCGAGTACACTCATTAACATTGCAAGTACTGGAAGAATGAATAGTACCGGGTACTCTGTGAAGTTTTGGAATAAATTTGTACGATTTGCAGTTGCTACATAGAAAATAGCTAAAATGATAGCAGCTGCCATTGAAAATGGTCTTGTGATTTTATAAGCACGGTCAGATACTTCACCAGTCGTTTTAATCATAACCCAAAGAGCACCCGATACGACGCGAATATAGCAGTGAAGAACAACCCTCCTAAAATACCGTAATGATTTAGTAAGCTAAGTAAATTTCCTTCATAGCCATTTTTTCCGATTTGCAGTCCGTAATAAAGATTAGCAAATGTAACACCGAATAGGAAAGCAATTAAGAAACTACCAATTGCAAATGCCCATTTACAAGTTTTTTGCCAAATTGGTGAATCATCTTTATGCATGAACTCAAGTCCAGCAGCACGAGCAAATAGTGCAAGTAATACTAAGAATAACGGTGTATATAAATAACTAAACATATTTGCGTAAGTGACTGGGAAGGCAGCAAATGTTGCACCACCAGCTGTAATTAACCACACTTCATTACCGCCCCAGAACGGGCCAATTGCTTCTTGTAATTGATTTCGTTCTTGTCGGTCTTTCGTAACGAAAGGAAAAATCATTCCGTTACCAAGTGCATATCCATCAAGAATAAAGTAAACTGTCCAAATCACGCCCCATAAACCAAACCAGATAATCGCAAGCATATCATGAGACATGAGCCACGCCTCCCTCAGTAGCAGGTTCTTCTAATGCTGCTGGTCCTTTTTTGGCGAACTTCAGCATTAAGTATACGTCTGCGATTAAAAGTAAAGTGTAGAACAAGATTAAACTAATTAATGAGAACCAAATTTGCGGGACAGATATAGGTGATACAGATTCTGCGGTACGCATGAGTTTATATACTGTCCATGGTTGACGACCTACTTCGGCAACAATCCAACCAGCATTAATTGCGATATATGGTAGTAAAACAGACCATATTGTCATTTTTAAGTAACGTTTTGAGTTTTCCAGTTTTCCTTTTCGGTTTAAGTAGAAACCGTACCAAGTTAATGCCATAAAGAACATACCAAGTGCAACCATTAAGCGGAAGCTATAGTACACAAGGTTAACGTTTGGACGATCTTCTTTCGGAATATCTTTTAAACCAACAATTTCGCCATCAAATGAATTTGTATAGAAGAAACTTCCTAACTTTGGAATCGTTAGGAATTCAAAGTTCTTTTCGTTTTTTACATCAGGAATTTGAACAATCGAGAAGCCTTGTCCTTTTCCAGTTTCCCAAACAGCTTCCATTGCAGCACCTTTAGCTGGTTGATATTTAGCTGCTGATACACCAGATTGATGTCCCATAAACGGTGTAATTGTTGCGGCAAATAAGCCTAACATTAAGCCAAACTTAAATGATTTTTTGAAGAATTCAACTTCATTTTTACGTAATAAGTGATAGGCACTAATTTCCATAACGAAGAAAGCACCAACAATATAGCAACCAACTACAGTATGGAAGAACATATTCCAAGCGTATGGATTCGTAACGAGTGCCCAGAAATCATTTAATTCAGCGCGGCCGTTACGTACGACGTAGCCAACAGGGTTTTGCATAAAGCCGTTTGCTGTAATAATCCAAAGGGCGGAAATATTTGTTCCAAGTGCAACCATCCACATACAGAAGGCACGGAACTTTGGTGAAATTTTATCTTTACCGAATAACCATATTCCCATGAAAGTAGATTCTAAGAAGAAGGCAACGAGTGCTTCGATTGCGAGAGGTGATCCGAAAATATCTCCCATATATTTGGAGTACTCAGACCAGTTTGTTCCAAATTGGAATTCCATCGTAATCCCGGTTATAATCCCCATTACGAAGTTAATTGTAAATAATTTACCCCAGAAATTTGCCATTTTGCGGTATGTTGGATTCAATGTGCGGGCGTATTGAGTCTCCATACACGCTACTAAAATAACAAGTCCGATTGTCAAAGGTACAAATAAAAAATGATAAAAAACAGTAATTGCAAATTGAAAACGACTCAGTAACAGAACGTCGGACATAATAAATATTCACTCCTTTTTTACATTATCTACAATCAGTTTATAGTGAAAATGCGTTTAAAGTATGTGAGACTTGTTACAAAGCTGTGTGTATATTTTGAAAGAATTATGTCGATTATCTGAAAATATCTTATTTTTACTATAAAGCGATATCCTTTTTGAGTTTTTCATATTTTGGTACACTATTTATGTAGTGTAAACGAGAGAAAAGAGGGCCCTTTACTATGAAGTCATTAGAAGAGATTTTGCAGTACAATGAGAAATTTGTTGAAGAGAAAAAGTATGAAGAGTTTGTAGCGGGGAAATTTCCAAACAAAAAGATGGTAATTATTTCTTGTATGGATACAAGACTTGTTGAACTATTACCGAAAGCGATGAATATGCGTAACGGCGATGTGAAAATTATTAAAGTAGCAGGCGCTGTTATTTCACATCCATTTGGAAGTATTATGCGTAGTATTTTAGTCGCTGTATACGAACTTGGCGCTGATGAAGTATGTGTAGTTGGTCACCATGATTGTGGTATGGCAAAAATTCAAGCAAGCAGTACGATTGAGAAAATGAAAGAGCGCGGTATAACAGAAGAGAAATTAGATATGCTTCGTTATTCTGGAATCGATTTAGAACAATTCTTGCGTGGTTTCTCTAGTGTAGAAGAAAGTGTAGAACATAGCGTATCAGTACTTCGCAACCACCCATTACTTCCGGAAGAAGTACCTGTTCACGGTCTTGTTATCGATCCTGATACAGGAAAATTAGATTTAGTTGTGAATGGTTACGACAATTAAGAATGTACTTTGTCATCCTTTTTATCTGGGACAGGATCAAATCCTCCCGGGTGGAAAGGGTGACATTTTAATATACGCTTACAAGTAAGCCAAAAGCCTTTGAGTGCACCATGTTTTTGAAACGCATCTAATCCGTAATGAGAACAAGTTGGATAAAAGCGGCAAGTTGGCGGTGTCATCGGAGAAATGAACTTTTGATAAAAGCGTATAATCCCAATAAAAATCTGTTTCATAACGATCTCCTTTTCAGCATATTCTTAAAGTATTATAGCACGACTGTACATAATACTTTACTAATGTGCATTTCCGTTATATCATATTGGATATAACGGAATTAAATTAAAGGCGGGAGAGATGTTGTATGCCATCAGTAGAAAGCTTTGAATTAGATCATACGATTGTAAAGGCACCTTATGTAAGACATTGCGGAGTTCACAATGTAGGTAGTGACGGTATTGTAAATAAATTTGATATTCGTTTTTGCCAACCGAATAAACAAGCGATGAAACCAGATGTTATTCACACGTTAGAACATTTATTAGCATTTAATTTACGTAAATATATTGATCGTTATCCGCATTTCGATATTATCGATATTTCACCAATGGGCTGCCAAACAGGATACTACCTTGTAGTAAGCGGAACACCGACAGTTCGAGAAATCATTGATTTATTAGAACTAACATTAAAAGATGCGGTTCAAATTACAGAAATTCCAGCTGCAAATGAAACGCAATGTGGTCAAGCGAAGCTTCACGATTTAGAAGGAGCAAAACGCTTAATGAACTTCTGGTTAAGCCAAGATAAAGATGAACTTGAGAAAGTATTTGGATAGAAAGAAAACTGCCTGTAAAAGGGCAGTTTTTTTGTGTCATGATAATAAATAAAATTATATCGACGATTTTTCGAATATATCGACCGTAACTTGAAATATATCAACGATTTTTTTAATATATCGACGTTTCGACACTGGATATCGACTTACCGACAAAAACTGACAAAAAAATCATCCCTATTTTATTACGTGCTTGTAAATGCGAAATTGCTCAAGATTTCATTCTATACGTAGCGAAGGTAGTTTGATATGAGAACGAAGAGTGTAAGAATAGAAACGAAAAAAAACGGAATGCTCATTGATTTTCGTCCGGATATAAATTTGTTAATTCCGACAAGAATAAAGAAACAACTGAGAATAAATTGTACGTATGGGAGAAGTGAGAAATGATCGGTAATCTGGATATATGTGCAAAGAAAGAGTATGAGAAGCGTGAAAAGTCCTAAAACAATCCGTAATCCAGTTAGCATGTAAATAGATTATTTACCGGAATAGTTCTGAGAAGCTAAGAAATAAAGCACCAGCTCCAGCTATGAAAGCAAATATACCACTAGATTTTCTGTCTTGTTTTATTTCTCCTAGTCCTATAGTGAAAGCCATTAATCCTAAGAAAATGAACATATAAGGCATCATTTCTCTATTACCAGTAAAATATCCGTAAATTACTATACATAATGCAATGAGTGCAAAAATAACCTGTAATCCCTTTAGCATATATATCCCCATTGTTATTTTATATAGCTAATGATGAGGAAAATCCAAATAGATCCGGTTCCTAAATCTTTTTCTTTATTTGTTTAAGGGTAGTAAAGCTCCTAATAGAAATTGTGAAAGTGGTAGAAAGTTATTTTGAACTGCTAGTAAACGAATACTGGATATGATGTGGCCTAAAATAAGTAGTGGTATACGAAGCGTATTATGAATTCTTCTTGCTGTTTTTTGTATACGGGTTATCTTCTGGTTTATCGACGGAATGTTTATAAGCGTAGCCTTTATTAATCGTCATGACGGAGAGTACTAATATGACTAGGACGATTATAATACCGATAATTAATATTTTAAACATGGAACCCCTCCTTTTCTTTATTTTACATAATTTTGTAATTGATGAAAACAATAGAAATAAAAAGGATGAAAGAAGGGTGTTACATGGAGCAGAAAAAAACATATTATATATCAATAGCAAACGGTCAAATTTCACAAGTGAAGACAGCGGATACGTATAATTTTGAGATTTCCGCAAATGATGAGGAAATTACGGAGTTAAGAGAGTACTTTGATCAAGCGTATGTAGAGGATTTAGGTTCATTTGTACGCTCCCACGTTCCATTTGTTGAGTATCATCATGATTCAAATAATGACCGATATGATGAACAACTACAAAAAGCATATAAAATGATTTACGATTTAGGAAATCATGAGACGAAAGAATTAGTCGCGCAAATGGGAATAATCAATGGATTATAATTGGATAATATTATGCAGAAAAGCGAGAATATGCTACAATTTGTGGTAGGAAAAACTTGTAACCATCAATAGGGGAGTAATGGCATGTACAAATTTAAAGATTATTACCACAACACTGTACAATTATCGTTTGAACGTTATCCATTTTCTCCTGAGCCAAAGCATGTTTGGGTTGTATGCCGGTACGGGGATCAATGGTTATTAACGCATCATTTACGTCGCGGTCTTGAATTTCCAGGTGGAAAAGTAGAACTAGGGGAAACACCGGAAGAAGCGGCAGTTCGAGAGGTTCATGAAGAAACCGGCGGCATAGTTTCTGATTTAACTTACTTAGGACAATATAAAGTATCTGGAAAAGACAAAATAATCATTAAAAACATTTATTTTGCAACAATTAGTGCGGTAGAACAACATACGCATTACGAAGAAACGAAAGGGTCTGTTTTATTAAAAAACATTCCTGACAACATTAAAACGGATAGAAAATTTAGCTTTATAATGCGCGACGATGTATTGGCGCGTACGATGAAACATATAGAAGAAATCGGCTGTTTTACGAAGTAAAGTGGCCGATTTCTTTTTTTATAAGATCAAATGTAAATATATCTTTACATTATTTTGGGTATATTATACAATTTTGTAAAGATATATTTACATTTTAGGAGGGGAAAGATGGATAAAGGGAAAGAAATGACTGTTACTGTTTCGATGGTTAAGTTAAATATCTATTCATTACTTATAATATTTGCGTTGGCGTTTGGAATTGGTTATTTGCATATATTTCTTTCAGGCGGGGTTCAAATTGAATTTACATTGCCCGTTATGTTTCTTTTGATTATTGGAATGATTGTTTTCGTTTGTATTCATGAGGCAATACATTTAATTGGATTTCGTTATATCGGAGGTGTTCCGTGGAGTGAACTAACATGGGGCGTCAATTGGAAATTAGGTGCTGCATACGCTCATTCTAAAAAAGAAATTACAGTAAAGCAAATGAAGAAAGTGTTAATGCTGCCGTTTTTACCGACTGGAATTTTGCCAATTGTATTGGGGTTAGCTATGAATCTGGAGCCACTCTCATTTTTAGGAATTCTACTAACAGCAGGTTGCATGGGTGACATTGCCTTATATCAAAAAGTTTCAAAGTTTCCAGATGATGCGCTAGTTAAAGATCATCCGAGTAAACCGCAGTTTACAGTATATGAATTATAAAGGAAGAGGAGGCGTCCGGGAAACGAAGCCTCCTTTTACTATTGTCTTGTTTTTGTCTCTATCTCTAAAAACGAAAGCACCTCCAACAAATCATCCACCACACGCGAATGCTCAAAATTACCCCAAAATGAATCTCTTTTCCAAACACCAAGAATCCCTACTTGTTCAGAACCCAGTACATCATTTTCAGGATGATCCCCAACGTAAAGACATTCTTCTGCCTTCACATCTAGCTTTTTTAAAGCTCTTTCGAAAATTTCAGGATGCGGTTTTTTAATTCCTTCCGCTTCTGAAACGAGAATTGTATTTGTATACGTATGTATGTTTAGTGCGCGAAGATTATTTATCTGAAAGTCAGTAAAGCCGTTTGTAATAATACCAATTTTAATATTTTGTTGTGTTAAACGTTGAAGTAATTCATGCATGTTTTGGAAAGGGATACAATGATGTTGAAAATTTGTAATGTAGTCGTGCAGCAGTTGCTCTTGCGTTAAAGTAGTAATGTTGTATTCGGAAAGGAGAGTAGCATATACTTTATCTTTCCACGTATAGCCATTATTATCTAGTTCGAGAAATCGAGAACAATACTCGGATTTTTCTATGTTCATTAAATGAGAGGCAAAGCGATTATATTGATCATGAATAAATTGTTCTAAAGATTGACGACGATCTAATAGTGTTCCATCTAAGTCGAATAAGACTGCCCGAATCATAGGAAACCTCCTTACATTTTTTATAATTCATTATCGCATATTCGTTAAAAAATGATTATGATATTTTGTAGAATGGAATAATGGAGGATTGTATGAAGAGACTGTATGGCAAGTTAGTAGGGGTTATCGTTGCAATCGGCTTACTAGCAGGATGCGAAAGTTCTATGAAGAGTGTGAAAGAAAAAGAAGTGTGTAAAACAGACGAAGAATGCGTGGAAATAGGAGATAAGAAACTTCAAAAAGTATATGAAAAAATAGATGGATTATCTGAGCTTGAAGCAGTAGAAGATTATGAAATAGAAGAGCATGAAAGTGCAGATATGAAAGAGGCAGAGCAGAAAAAAGAAGATGATGATGAAAATTATTTCTTTTTAGCTTCTTATTATATTGATGGCGATGAAATTGTAGATCCTTATTTTGAAAAAATAGAACGGAAACGTTTAAATAAAGTATTTGCTGAAGATAAAGAAGCGAAAGAAGAAGTACTGCAACAACGTCAAGATAGAGGGTATCATGAAGACTTGTGGGATATGTATCGCACGCTCATTCCAGCTAAATATCGCGGGAATATAACAGAATTTGATCTAATAACGGATGGTTATGACGGTGTTGTTGCTCACGTTATGCCTAGTATAGAGAATCCGAAAGAATGGACTCTTAGCTTAGATACGCTTGATTCTGCGGTAAATATTGATGAAGTGATGAAAACATTAATTCATGAGACGGCTCACGTGTTAACGCTCGGGCATAAGCAAATACCAGTAGATGAAAACAATGTAAAGGATTTTGAAGAGGATAAAGATATTTCGACGTACCGAAATAAATGCGGCAATCTTTTCTTACAAGAGGGATGTGCGAAGGAAAACTCTTATATTAATCAATTTTATAATTCTTACTGGAAGCCTATTGAGCTGGAGTGGACAGAAAAGAAAGTAGAAGAAAGTGAAGAAACGCAAATTGAATTTTTTAAAGAAAAACATGATGAGTTTGTATCACAGTATGGAACGACAAATGTAGCAGAAGATATTGCAGATACATTTACAGCATTTATTTTGCAAGATTCAAAAAAGGTGAAAGAAGGATCGGAGTTAAAGTATAAAAAAATTGCCTTTTTCTATCAATTCCCTGAGCTTGTAAAAATGAGGGCGGAAGTGTTGGCAGGATTATATGATGTTTCGAAAACGATAGAACAACGAAGTGGAAACTAATGCGAGTTATATATGTTAGCTAAGAAAACGTAAAGAATTGTAGTTCTTTACGTTTTTTATGTTGATAAAATTGAAAATTCTGTATTTTTATTAAAAAGAAGAAGGAACTACCATTATAAAATAGAATTAGTATAAAAATGTCACAATTTAGACACAATTATAATGCGCGTGTTATAGGGACTATAAGTTTACTCTCGAGGAGGTAATGAAACGTATGAAAACGATTCTTGCTGTCGCTGGTCTCATTTGGGTAATGTCTCACGGTTTTCCGATTTTTGAAGGGGAGCAAATTCGTAGTGCATTGGATAAAAAGTTTAATGATTATCATGTGATAGATCGAAAAGATAATGTCGTTACAGTACGTGTGAAAGATTGTTTCCATACAGTTACGGTTGCGGATGGAAACGTTAAAAATGAAACAAAGATGTGTGATAAAAAGTAAAAGAAAGAAGCTGACTATAGTCTATCGCTCTAAGTCAGCTTCTTTTTCGTTTCCCAATTAGAAGTTTTTCAAATGTCTCAACAAACACATACATAAGTGTTGCGAGGACGCATGTGAGTAGTACGCTTAGTAAGACAAGTGTGAAATTAAATACTTGGAATCCGTAGCTAATTAAGTAGCCAAGACCTTGTTTAGAGACGAGAAGTTCGCCGAATATAACACCGACCCATGATAAACCAACGTTCACTTTTAACGTTGAAATAATGGCTGGGAAAGATGCAGGGAGAACGACTTGTTTATAACATTGCCATTTATTTGCACCAAATGTGTCCATCACTTTTATATAGTTAGAATCGACTTCTTGGAATGCGCTGTAAATAACGAGAATGGTAATGATGATGGAAATGATTACCCCCATTGCAATTGACGAAGAAATATTTGGACCGAAGATTACAATGATAATTGGCCCAAGTGCCACTTTTGGCATGGCGTTTAGGACGACGAGATATGGATCAAGTACGCGGGCGAGAAGTGGTAGCCACCAAAGGAAAGTAGCGATAATGGCTCCGAGCACTGTTCCAAGAATGAAGCCTACTCCCGTTTCAAGTAATGTCGTCCATATGTGGACCCAAAGCGAACCGTCCATCCATTTATTAAGGAAGAGATCCCAAATGCTTGAAGGAGAGCTAAAGAGTAAAGGATCAATCCATTCTTTTTTGCTAGCGATTTCCCATAGTGCAAAGAAAAGAATGAGCAGTAAAAGCTGCAAAGAGCGTGCTAACCATGCGCGCCTGCGTTCTTTTTTCCGAAATTGTTCATGTAGTTGCTTTATATTATCCAAGGCGCTCCAACTCCTTCCATATATTTTGGAAGAGGGATGGGAAGTCATGGTGGTGGCGTGATTCTAACGGTGATAAGGAACGGATGCTTTCTGGGACGATAAATGTTTTTGCAATTTTTCCGGGATTCGCTTGTAGTAAATAAATACGATCACTCATCGCAATTGCTTCTTCAATATCATGCGTCACGAGTAGTGAAGTTTTCTTATATTTGTGTAGTAAGCTGAAAACGAGATCTTCTAGTTTCAATTTCGTTTGATAATCGAGCGCCGAAAAAGGTTCATCTAGCAATAAAATTTTTGGATCGGTCGCTAATGTTCGAACGAGGGCGGCACGTTGACGCATACCACCGGATAGTTCACGAGGGTATTGCTGCTCTACATCATGTAGACCGACTTGCTTTAAAAGCTGTAAAGTATGTTCTTTCGTCTGTTCATCGTAAATGTTTCGGATATGAAGTCCAAGCATAATATTTTCTTCAATTGTCTTCCAAGGGAACAAGTAGTCTTGCTGCAACATATACCCCATAGATGAAGTTTTCGTTGTAATGGGCTCACCATCTAAAAAGACGATACCTTCAATTGGATCAAGCAGCCCGGCAATAATGGAGAGGAGTGTCGTTTTGCCGCAACCACTTGGACCGAGTATCGAAATGAATTCGCCTTCTTCCACTTGTAAACTCATATCTTCGAGAATCAATTTGGCATTCTCTTTTGCGAAAAAGCAGTGAGAAACGTTACGTATTTGTAAAAAGCTCATACACTTCGCCTCTATTTCTTAATAACGCTCTCGGCAATTTTTGTATTGACGAGCGCTTCATGTGGAACTTCTTTTTGTAATTCGCCAGCGTCTTTCATAATCGTTTGGAGCTGTTTCCATTCTTCAGCATCTAATAGCGGATTTGTCGCATAAGAATGTTGCTTTTTATACCGTTCAATTACTTTTACTGTAATGTCTTTTGAAGTGTCTTTAAATACCGGAGAAACGGCATCAGCAATCTCTTCTGGACTATGAGTATCAACCCATTGTTGTGCTTTATAGAGCGCACGTGTGAATTTTTCAGCAGCAGCTTTATCTTTCTTTAAGAAACTTTCCTTTGCCATGAACGATGTATACGGAACAGTATCAGATTCATTTCCGAACGAAGCGACGATATATCCTTTTCCTTCTTTTTCGAATATACTTGCAGTCGGTTCAAAGAGCTGGACAAATTCCCCTGTACCAGATGCGTAGGCATTTGCAATATTAGCAAATTCAATGTTTTGAATTAAGTTTGTATCTTTGTGAGGATCAATGCCATTTTTCTTTAAAACGTATTCTCCAACCATTTGCGGCATACCGCCTTTACGCTGTCCTAAAAACGTAACACCTTTTACGTCATTCCAATTAAAAGAGTCTAATTTTTTACGTGAAACTAAAAATGTTCCATCTGTTTGTGTAAGTTGTGCGAAGTTAATGACGGGGTCTTTTGCGCCTTGTTGATGAACGTAAATGGACGTTTCAGAACCGACGAGAGCAATATCAATCCCGCCAGATAATAAGGCAGTCATCGTTTTATCTCCTCCAGCTGTTGTTTGGAGGTCAACATGTAATCCCTCATCTTTAAAAAATCCTTTTTCAATCCCGACATATAACGGGGCATAGAAGAGAGAGTGGGTAACTTCGCCGACTCGAACATTTTGAGTTTGTTCTTTCGTATCTTCTTTTTTACTACTGCAAGCAACAAGTGTGAAGACAGCTAGTAACATGATACAAAAAACAGCTATTAATTTTTTCACTATATAACACCTCCTAGAAGTCACTCTACAAGCATGATATGTAGGTAAGTGCCCACATGTGAGTGTAGATAGCAGGAATTTTTTTGGTGATAAAGAAGTACAAATATAAGGGGTGATAAAATGGAGTACGAATATGATGATAGCGTACATTTACATCTTGACTATTTCGGAACAGAATGTGATATGGAATCGATTGCTTATAAACGGAAGAATGAAGACGTGTGGGATGTATATTTTAATTTTGGAGCATATGGTCTTCAGAAAGATGGGATCGAGACGGGTAAATTTATGGACGAATATGCTGGCTATTACGTTTTTTCTGTACATGCTCGTGATCTTAGTTGGGAATTTGGAAGTGCTCAATTTGAAGAGTGGGTTTTGAAAAATCATATAGTAGAAAAATCGCTGCAAAAATAAGGAGGAATTTTGTGGTCGATTTTCTCATTTTCTTATTCATTTTTGTAGTGGGATTTTTTATTATGCAAGTGCTCATTTACCGATTTGCAAAGAAAAACATCCAAAAATATACAAAAATAAAATGGATTCATATGTGGCTAGAGATGAATATGAAAAAAGGTCCGAGATTAGATTTTTTTGATTTTGTAGTTATTGTACTCGTATGTATCGTATGGAAAATATGGCTGTTTCCTTTTATATAATACACATGCTAATGATTTTTTCTTTTATCATAAAATAACGAAAAGAACCTGTCTTGTGGCGGGTTCTTTTCGTTATAGTAATAGTTGTAAAAAACTTGCATTTATAAGTGAAATAGTGAGTAGTATTGTGAAAGATATTTTGACAAATACAGAAACATATACATACGGAATTAAAGTGTGATTACAGAATGGACAAATTGGCTGTGTGCAAAGTGTGGGGTAATAAGAAAGAGGTCGTCCACCGTTGGACGACCTCTTTCTTATTATGCTTGGTTCGTGCGGAAGAATGGAAGCTTCTGCACAATGTGAATTAATCCGTATGCAAGAATTAAGCACATAAGAGGATTAATGAAAAATCCATAGCGATTAATTGCTAAGAATAAGTTTGAGAAGATAATGTAAATAATAGAACTTGCTACTAGCATCATAACGCGTTTATGTTTAAATGAATTTAGCATGAAGCAGAAGCTGCTCAAGAATGTACCGATGATAAACACTCTATGACATAGTTGCATAAAGTTGTGAATACGGTATTGGTCTACAGCAGGAGCTGTTTTGAATAATTCAATTGTTTTACCGACAGTGAACCAAGAGAACCAATAAGTGAAGTCCGTCTTAAAGCCGTTCTTGATTAATTCTTTTGCGTATGCCCCTTTGTCATCTAAGCCTTTGGCTCTCATTTCATTTACTATATTTTCATATCCAATTTTATTAAATGGATCAGCACCCGCAATTAGTGGATCAGCACCTTGGGTTGAGAATAAAATAAATTGGTTGAGTGCTAAATAGTTACGAACAACCCATGCACCAATAATAAAGAAAGGTCCGATAAACCATAACAATCCGATTCGAATGGAGTCTTTAAATCCATATGTAAATAACACAACAAGAACAGGAATGAGCATCATTGGAGCTGGATTTGGACGGAACATAAGTAAAATTGAAACGACAATTCCAAACCATATATGGAATTTCACTTTATTGTATTTCCATGCGAGAACAAATACATATACACATAACGCTAATAAGAATATGGATGGAACTTCTGTTAGCAATGTACGGAAGTATGTATAGTTACTTGGATAAATAGCATATAAAATACTTGCAACAATTCCATAAATGTTTTTTTCGAACAATTCTTTTCCTATTAAGAATACTAATAGCACTGTGCATAGGTTCATAATCATGTTAATAACAGTTGCTACGTAATAGTAAGGAATTGATGTAATATCAGAAATAATCATAGCGCCAGCTAATAGTAATGGCTGACCTGGTGTGATATATGCATTTTTCCCTGGAACTTCACTAGGTTCTAAATACACATAACCAAATACACCATGTTTTAATAGTTGTTCAGCTGTTAACGAATAGTTAAAGGCATCATTTGCACCATATGTTACTTTGACTAACTCTCCATCTAATCCTGGCTGTTTTACTAAACAAAAAACGTGCAACAGGAAAGAAAGCGCCAAAATTGCATATACCGCTTTAGGCAAACTCTTAAACTTAGTAAGCAAAAATGAGCAACTCCTTTTTTATTAATTCTTTCGTATTTTCATGTGAAATCTTTAATAGTATTAAGGATTTCCAAAACATAGTTATTATATCATAAAGTGGAATGCTGAAATTAAGTTTTTCAAGAATGAGTAATTTGTATGCCATAATTTAACTGTTTACTAAGGGAATATTAAGACAATACATTTATGATAGAATCAACTATGCAGACGAAATATGTCATATATGTTATTTTAATAGAAATAGTTCTTTCGATGCGGGGGAAATTAAGACATAGAAACGAGGGAATGAATTGAAGTATGGTTCTACACTTTTTGCTCTTCCAAAAAGAAATATATTAATTTCTAGCATTATAAGTAGTATGGTGACTTTATTAGTAATAACTATGCTGTTTATGCTTTTAAAGGTTTTTAATTTAGACATAATGAAAGCTCATTTAAATCAAAATCTTGTTTTAATTGTTATGATGATTTTCATATGGGGCATAACATTTTATATTTCACATTTTAATAAAAAAGAGATGTCTACACTTAGGGCATCCCTACGAGTGCATTTTGTATTATTTTTACTAGCTCATACAGTAGCGTTATTTTATATTGTCATGCAAGTTAATATGAGTTTCATAGAGGCAATGAATTGGATTTACTTGTATAACATGCAGTTTATATTAAGTTTTGTAGTAATTTATGCAATATACATTCTTGTTTATAATTTAATAGGCAAGGTTTTTCTAAGTATGATTTTAACGAGCTGTACGTTAGTCATTTTAGGTATTGTGAATTATTTAAAGCTTATTTTTAGAGGTGATCCGCTGTATCCTTCTGATTTCACACAAATTATGCATATGCAATCTGTTATACCGATGGTGATGGACTATTTTAGCTGGAGTTATATTTTTGTCATTATCTTAAGTATCATGGCTTGTATTGTAGCAGGGATATATATGAGAAGGTATATTCAAAATGTAAAGACTCATCTAGGAATAAGAGCCTTATTAGTAGTAGGTTCTATTTTTGTTCTATATGCGTACGGTAATTTTGCGAACACATTTATGAATAAAGTATTTCAAAAATCAGGTGTAGATTTTGTTTTGTGGGATCAAAATGAGAACTATGCTTCAAATGGTTTTGTACTTGGGTTTATTAGCAATTTAGATACAACAGTTATGGAAAAACCAAAAAATTATTCTAAAGAAAATATGCTTCAAATAGCAAACGATATAAAAAAACAATATAGTGGAAATATAGGGAGCCCAAAGAAAAAAGAGAAACCGAATATTATTTTTGTAATGAGTGAATCGTTTTGGGATCCGACGAAAGCAACTAACCTTTCTTTTAGTGAAGATCCTGTACCAAATTTACATCATTATATAGAAAACTTTCCTGGTGGACAAACTATTTCTCCTACATTTGGGGGAAATACGCATGCCCATCAACTTAAGAATTTTCACTACCCCCAAGTGACAAAAAACGTTATTCTTTCTAAAAAGCTAGCTAG
>NZ_JAQFUL010000102.1:0-15467 GCF_027716265.1 Bacillus cereus group sp. Bc031 | reverse complement strand
AGTTCCCAATCTTTTTAAATCTCGCAATGTCTAGATGCATATTGACCACCTCCGTTTTTCTACAAAATTCAAATTTGGTCTTTATCAAAAACTTCAATATCATGTAAAACCTGCGTAAAGATTACGTTGATTCAGCCTATCTACCCAATAATCGTTATATAATGAAATTGCAAATGCCCGATTTGCACAATACGTCCTTTCCATGCGACTTATGCTTGAGTGCTAGGTGAAATCCTAGCCTTTTTTATTTGGTACCCGTAGATCCGTATCCGTTTGTTCCGCGCTCACTATATGATAACTCGTCCACTTCATCAAAATGAGCTGTTATTACTGGCGCTATGACGCCTTGAGCTATTCGAGTTCCCTTTTCAATTACATGCGCTTGCATATTGGCTGCCTTAGGAATTTCGGTATTATCAACCAATACTCCAACTTCTCCGCGGTATCCACTATCCACCGTTCCAAGAACAACTC
Source organism: Bacillus cereus group sp. Bc031 (assembly GCF_027716265.1). NCBI lineage: Bacteria > Bacillati > Bacillota > Bacilli > Caryophanales > Bacillaceae > Bacillus > Bacillus cereus group sp. Bc031. The sequence continues at coordinate 14,993 of NZ_JAQFUL010000102.1, read as the reverse complement.
TCAACTTTGTATTACGCGTCATACCGCTACGCGGGCGCACTTGCAACTCGTATCCTGGCGAAATCTCGAAAGCTAATCCAGTTGGTACAACCTTCGTTTCGCTCGGCCATATAATTGTGTCCTCTGCTGCTACAAGATCAAAGCCACTATCACCCGGCTTCGCATATTTTGGCATTTCTACATCTTTCACTCGCTTAATTTTCACTCTTAACTTCATTCCTGATACACTCCTTTTATTAGATTCCACAACTCTTGTTTAGTCATCTCATAAAGTTGTCGACCCGTCTTTTCCTCTTTATAAATTCCTTTTTGTAGTAAAACATCGATGTAGATTTGTTTCCTGTCCATGTTGCCTCCTAGCTTCTTTTCTTCTTGGATCTCCTTGTAGGTGTAGTCGCCGCCCTTTGTGGACTCCATCCCATTTTTAATACTCTTGTACTAAATGTGTGATATGAAATACCGTTCTCTTGAGCTAAATTAACCATATCTTCCATTGTTGCTCTTAATTTATTTACAGGCTTTTTCGCTGCTTCCTCTGGTGACATCCCTTTATAAACACGAGTTAAAAATGTCTTCTTTTTAATTCCATTTTCTAACGCTACTTTTAACCACTTTTGTTCTCTAAATTGATATTTCCGAGGCGGTGTATTAATTGCCTTATCAATATCCCATCCCATTTGATACACCCTACGATATAACATACAGTAGCCAATGCCGTTCTTCTCGGCTGCTTTATAATCTTCTTTTTCTAGCCATCTATTTATCGTCATAACGCCATGCCTCCTAATCCAAATTCATAATCTCCTCTAAGGTTCTATCTGAAATATAAGTGGTAATAACTTGTATCTTTCCGTATTTCTTTTTAGCCATTTCTATAGCTTCGCTCTCGGACTTCGCTTCAAACCAACGAAGCTTCCACTTTTCGTCTTTATCGTAAAATTCTACTGAATACGTCATAACGCTATTACGCTTCAAAAACTTTTCCGCTGTATTTGTTGCAGTATAATCAAGACTTCCGACTACATCCTCCAGTGTTAGTTGTTTCATGCCCCTAACCCCATTGAACGAGATTTGATTTTATTCTTATCTGCCTGATCCATAATCAATACTGCGATTTCTAATTGGTGTCTTCCTAACTCTTTTGCAATTTCAAGGATTCCTTTGTCTTCCTTCCACATTTCTTGCAATCTAGTAACTTCACTTTCATCAAATACCAGGTCCAATTCTTCTAAAGCGATATATAAGTTACGACGCGATTTCTTCATGTACTTCCTCTGCTGCAACGCCATTGTGTAATTTTCCTTTTCCAAATCCGTTCCAAGTCTTGGCATCCCATTTCCCCTCCAGTTGCAATTGATGAATTTCTCTTAATCTCGCCATAACGGCATGACGCTTTCTATCTACTTCCTCAGGTGTTTGATTCGCCGCTTCGCAAATGCATGGACCAAACTGATACATACCCGTTCCAATGTCGTTCTGAATTACTCCCGTTCCCTTACATGCACACATTTCAATTTCCCCCTTTTAAAATAGCAATGCCTTTCTTCTGTAATCCTTTGTTTCTTTGAAAGTGATCGTTCTGAAATTATTGAGAATACGCGATACAATCCGTTCATCGTATGCCTCGTCTAAACGCTTCCCTGTGAGGTTTGTCGTGAAGATAGTAGATTTTACCTTGCCTGCCATCGAAAACATCGAATAACACCCTATTAATGAAGTTTGTTGCTTTTATATTTGCATCTAACGCGCCTAACTCAGCCCCTAAATCATCGACTATTAATACTTCCGCTCTTACTAAGCCTCTTATAATTGAATCTTCAGTTAATGTAGATTCTTTACTGAAAGTACTTTTGATTTTCCTTAGCAATTCGCCAACTGTGACAAAGACAACTGACTTACCTGCTCCTGCAAGCTGATCCGCTATAGCGTAAGCAAGATGCGTTTTCCCTGCCCCACAATTACCGGCCATAATTGTGTTAAAAATCTTTCCGTTGAGATAATCTGTTGCGATGACCTTTGCGAGTTCTAGGTTCTTCGCGCCTTCATCACTAGTAGGTTGGTAGTTATCAAAGTTAGCTTTTTTAATGTTGCTATCGGCAATCATGCTTTGTTGGTGGAACATGAATTTCTTTTCGTTTGCTTTACCTGCATCGTATTTCGCTTGTTCCTGCTGTTGAAGCTTCTTACTTTCGTTTTCGAGGAAGCATCGAGGGCAAATAACTTGTCCACCGAACTTCATCTTATTCATACCGTGCGTATCACACACATCAGAATCCATAGTCATATTCACCTTTTCGGCTATATCGGTTGGTATTGCTAGTGCCGCTCTCTGCATTGTTCTTCGCTCCTTTATTTCGTTGGTATTCAACTTCTAAAGCTTCCACATCACTTAAAGTCTTAATGTTTTTGTTAGCCCACTGTTTTAAGATGCCTTCAGCGTAATTCCATTTCTTCTGTTGCTTTAATGCACGTTCCATAGCTGCTACAACAAGTTCTTCACTTGTATCTTTAATCCACTGATCTATTCCATCTGCCATGAATGGATTTAAAACTCCAATGTTACTTTCATAGAATGAGAAGGGGTTCTTACTACTACTACTTATTGTTAAATTAGTATTGTTAAGATTAGTATTGTTACAGTTTCCCTCAGACACTACCCCTTGTTTCTCTGGGACACTACCCTGGTTTCCCTCAGATACTACTAGTTTCTGTGAGACACTAGGGGTAGGAAGAACATAATAGATATTGGATAAGTTATTTCCCTGATTGTCCTTCCTATTGACCTTTTGGATATATCCTTTTTCTTCTAATGACTTGATACATTGAACTATTTTCTTTCTTCCACATCCGACTTTTTCAGTTAAAGTTGTTAAAGAAGGGAACGCTGATTGTGTATCTCGATTTGCATGCCTTACTATTACTGCGTAGGCTTTAAATTCGTAAACATCCAAATCGCAATTGTCTATTGCATCATTTTCTATCATGAAAAATCCTTTTCGTTTATCAATAAAATTCATTTAGTTCACCTTCTTCATCCAACATTCATAACTTGCACGATCTTCCATGCCTGTGAAGCGAATTTTGTCCTTCCCTTTGAATTTTCCATCGTTATAAAATGTCTTTTCTGCTCTATAAACTTTCTGGATTGGCGTTACGTAGTCATAACCTCGTTTTTCTAAATCACGAACTGCTTTTAACATTTCTTTCATCGATCCACGTCTTACAGGTACTTGAAACATCAATCTTCACACCTTTCGCATTTTGCTATACCGTCATTTACTTCCAAAACCTTATATCCGGGATAACGCTTTGGTATGCGATTGATATACCTGCAAGCGTTCCTCATAATTTCTTGTTCACTATTTGCGTCCTTGTAAACCCATGTTGGAAGGACGACATTAGATATTGTTTGTTGATTCAACATGGGCCACTACCTCCTTAACCTGCTTGGCTATATTGCGTTTTCCAACCAGACAGGACTTGTATTGCTTTAGAAGCTAACTGTGAGCTTAAATCACTCAAATTTTCAGTATTGATATTACCTTTTAAAGTATCTTCAACTGTTTGTTTATCTGTTTGTGTTAGTGTTGCTACATGAGCTATCTTTGCGTGTATCATTTTCATTTGTTTCTCGGACGCTTTGCCGTTACCACTGCTTCCTTGCTGCTTATTTGGAGCTTGTCCACTGTTACTTTTTTGATTAGGTTTGTTACCTTTTCCATAAGTTGCGCTATTACCATCGTCATCTTCACCTGTATTTAAGCTAAGGAATGCTGCTAGTGAATAGCGTCTTGCGTATGTTATGCAACTCCCTACCGCTTGTGGATCGTTCTTAACTGGCTTCATTGTTAATTCATCCGATTCGAGCCACTCGCCACTCTCATGTAAGAGAAGTGTTTTTAGCGTTACGTTTTGACCGTCTCCACTTGGTATCTGCATGATGCTTAATCCATGTTTAGAAAGGATTGGTCTAATTTCATCTATAATCGTATCTAGCGTTGCGTAATTGTTTTTAAAGAAAGGATTATCTGCATCTTTTGCTATTTTGTTAACCTCTGAGTTGAACAAAACTAATGATTTCGCTAATTTAGCAATCGTTTCACTTCTGTTCATCGGATTCTCACACCTTCACTCTGACGTAATGTAATTCCATCCCATTGCATTCCATCTTTAACTGCTGCAAGCAATAACTTCTTATCAACCTTTGGTGGCTGCGGAATCATGTATTCAGGTGGTACAACTGCATCTTCTGCGATGTCTAAGCTTGCTGGATTCTTTTGAATCCCTACTGTTACGATTGTTCCTTTGATACGTTTTAAATCAGTTGCTACCATTTGTTGATACAAATAATCTTTTAATCCCTTACAATTGTTTTCTATTGCTTTTCTGCGCTCTGCTAGGCGCTTTTCTTCTACTTTGATAGCATCTACATCAGCTTCAAGATTACGAATTACTAAAGCTGTATTTTGAACCTTATCTTGGATGGTCTCTTCAATTGCTTGTAACGTATCTGCTAATGCTGATGGATCTACACCATCCTCAATCATCATTTGTAACTCTCTATAATTAGAAGTAAGTTCATATAATTTCATTTTCATATCCTCCTAGAACGGCATTCCGCCATATGGTTTATTTGTTAAAACCGTTATTGCATAGTCGAGATCTAACTTCTTCACGATGTCTTGTTCTTTTTCAGACATTTGTTTTAAAGTTTCGATTGCACGTTCTTTTTGCTTGTCTAAAACATCTTTCATTTCCACATTCCTCCTTATTTACTGAGAGAAACGACTGTGATATAATAGAGTTACAATTTATTGCGTCGTTTCATGAACCAGTCGATTAGGGGTAATCGGCTGGTTTTATTTTGTTTTGATGCTTCGCGCATCGGAATATCCAGGAACCTTTGAATTAGGTGGGGACTAACATTAGATTCCTGAATATTCAGACAAGTTAAGGATTGTCTATATTTGTAAAAAAGTTGTATAATTATCCCATAAGGTTGGTGACTCGGCCTTATACCCTTATACAATGAGCCATGAGTCTTCATAACTCTTGGCTCTTTTCTTATTTAGCTAGAGTGATAAACTCCTTATGCATTTCCTCAACCTTATCTGCGCTGTTATGTATCCCTCTAGCTCGTAAATCCTTTATGATCCATGCGAGTTTCTTTTTTTCGTATTCATCACGCTGCTGTTTATCCATCACTTTTCATCCTTCATAAACCTTTTATCTATCCAATCCATCAGATGAATGAATCCTGCGGTAAAAATGACAATTACCAGTATCATTAAATGCGAGAATGTGCTTTCTTCCATCATTTAAATCGCCTCCTGTTCTTGCTCTTTCTTCAGTCGATCTATGATGTAGGCTTGTCCTTTTGGTGTTACGTATGTTGTTGTCCATGTGAATGGCTCTCCGCTTGGCTTCTGTTTAACACCTTGTGCGATTTCGAAGTATCCCTTTTCAACTGCTGATTGAGTTGGTTCGGTGGATCGCTTGAAGATTAAGTTCCACTCTCTAAGTTTTGTGAATAACTGACGTTGTCCGATTTTGATATTGTGTTTAGCTGCTAACTTAGCGACTTCACTTACTTTCAGCGATTCATTCGACTGCATACATGCTTTAGCGAATGTTACGAGCCGTTGTTGCTGTACGATTTGCTGTTGTGCTGCTGCAAGCTTTTCTTTTTCCTCTTTTAATTTAGTGAGAAGACCGATTGCAAAGTCTGGATTGGTTACCGCTTGTTCCAGGACTTGATCTGTCATGTATGCGCCGTGTTTTCTAATAGAAGGAAGTACTTCGCTTGTTACCCATTTTTTGAATTTCTTAGCGCTTGGTAACTTGCTTGAAAGAATTAAAGAGTATAAACCAGATTCGTTAATCACTTTCTGATTTCTGTTTTGCCTGCCATCCCAAATTGGGAGGTCAGCTTTTTCATCTTCATCAACGTGCATTTGAATAGCTTTCGAAGTATTGTTGTATCCTAAAACCTCAGCTACATCTTTTGCTACAAACCAAACATCTTCACCTTGTATTACCGTTCGAACCTGGCCGAACTCTTCGTTATTAAAAACTTGTAATTGATTCATTTTCTTTCCTCCTTTATTATCTCAAGGTCAAGTTAAACCCACTTAAATTGACCTTGGGTCAAGTTTATGTTATTTAAAAAATGACCTCACCCTACTAAGTCATCCATTGTTGTTGATAAAGCATTTGCTATTTTTTTTAATGTTTCAATCTTAGTTGATTTAACACCTAATTCTATCTTCGAAACCATACTCTCGCTGATCTGTGAGAGTTCAGCAAGTTGCTTCTGCGTGAGTTTTTTACTCTTGCGAAGCTCTTTAACGTAGCTCCCTTTTATTTTCATCGGCTTCACCTCTCGATTACATTTTCATTGTACACTTAACATGACCTTAGGTCAAGTGTTTGTTTTGAATTTTATTTTTAAAAACAAGAAATGGACTAGTGGTCAAGTTTTATGTAGAATATATACTATAGTTAATGTAAAACAAAACCATTAAAATTTTATATAAAACAGTTATTAAAGGGGAATAAAATCATGTTACCTATACTATCCGTTAGGATAAAAGAACTAAGGAAAGAAAGAAAATGGTCTCAGAAAGAATTAGGAGAAAAAGTAGATGTTAGTGAATCTTTTGTTTCAAAGGTCGAATCAGGTAAAAAACAACCTTCAAGAGAAGTAACTGCAAAAATCGCAGAAGTATTTAATGTGACTACAGACTTCTTGTTAGGACGAAGTGATGAAGCAGATCTAAACGAAATGTTAGACGTAAAATTTAAAGCAATGAAGAAACGATTATCTAACCTTCCTGAATCTCAACGCGAAATGATAATGAAACAAGCTGAGAACCTAATGGCAGAATTCGAAAAATTAAACAACCAATCGGAAAAATAGCCAACCTCCTTATGAGGCGTGGCTATTTTTTTGCTCTGTATTAAATAGCATTTCAATATATGAATCAAGTGTCTGTTCATCACCATTGGATAATTCATCAGCTTGCAATAAAAACCCCTTTAAAATCTCATCTCTTGTCATCCCCAACATCCTCCAATATCTTTATAGTAGTTTGTGAAGAATTCACAATATATAACTAATATTCTTTTTTTTATTTTTGGTTAATCTCCTTATAAACGACGAATGCGATTGCCCCATTAATGAGACAATCGCATTCAATCTATCTATATTAGAACCTAGGCTTCTTGGTATTAACCAATTCCAGTCCCAGGATCCATTCTTAACATAATTTGTGTTTGAGCATCCTTCGCTACTTGTTTAGGTTGCTCCTTTTGGTCTTTAGCGGGAGAAATATATAACACTCCAGCTAATACCAATGTTGTTACTACGACTATTATTTTTTTCATTTAGCATCACCCATGAATATTATACCATATTTATTAAATTCTTCTAATATCTTTCTAGGTAACCTACAATAAAATTTGCATCCCTCGTTAATAAAACCTTCTATTGATTGCTCTAACAATGATCGATCTTTCAATGCCATTCCTAAATAACAAAGTTTCATTGGGGTAAGTTTTCCTTTTTCCTTTTCCTCATTTCTAAGTAATCTTACTGCTTCTTTTCATTCCCATTAATTATGTGCTTTAAAACTACCTCTCCAACATCGTATATGTCTAAATCATGTAAATCTTTTTTATTTATCAATCTAATATAAGAACGCATATTTAAAAAGTTTCTCTTCCGTTCTACCGCTCTATGAGAATGACATTTATTTAACAATTCTATTCCTTTGTTTAAGTACCACAATGACTGTTCGTAGCTATCAAAACTATATGATTCACCTAAACACCCTAAAGCAGATACTTTTAACATATCTAAGTATCCAAAATTATCTTCTGTATTCAATATTTCATGACAAATATCTCTAGATTTGTCTATTTGTTCATCCATTAAACTTGCATATGCAATAATCTCTTGTATTCGTACTCTATATAAATCACGTATAAAAGCATCACTTATTTTTTCAATTTTAGGCAATAACATTTCCGAATAATTAAATAACATTTTGTATTCTCTAGATTCGTACAGAGTGTAGAACGTGATTATATCAAGCATTATTTTAGCCTCATCAGATTTAACTGTACGGTGCTTCTTCCGCTCATTTAATTCTTCTAACAGAGATTTATCACTTAAAAATCGTTTTAACCTGATTAGTACCATTTCGTATACAAATGCCCATTCTTTCGTTAATGTGTTATTTGAATTAAACCCTTTTTGTACTGCTATACGTAACAACTCAAAGTCTCCTATAGCATTTGCATATTCCATAGCAATTCTGATATTCTTCTTACCATTCATCTTTTTACAGAATTCCCTAACCATAAAAGTCAATTCAACATTGTCTTCATACAAATCTTTCACTAACTTAATCATATTTAAAAAATTAAGTTCACTTTTACCAGATAAGTTTTTTGAAAAAGCAGGTCCACTGATTCCGAGATGTTTAGCAACGTCTTCTTGGCTTTTTCTTTGAAAATCAATTTCATCAATGATTTTAGCTAACCAATATTTCATTTTGCTCCTCCTTACCGGAACAAAAAGACACGTAACCCCAATTTGTTACATATAAAGGAAAACGTGTCACTCTCAATCTAAGATGTGTTATAATATGTATGTACAAGATCCGCGACAATGTTCCCTAGGCACTTAGGGGGGCAGTGTAAGAGTGTTACCAGCACTACTTACACCGTGGGTCTTTTTTCACGTCCGTTTATTTTGTTATTTTCATAATATCATATTTTTTCCAAAATTCAGTCGTTCGGTTATCAGAAAAATGTTGAGAAAGTTTAAAAAACGCTTTATATCAATAGTTTCTCAGATGTCATAGAACTCAATATGCAATTCTACATATTTTTGTACCAAGTACCCACATGCATATTTTACCATCAAACAAACATTTGTTCTATAAATATTTATTAAGATTGTTAAAATACCTAAATTATTTTAAAAAGTCAGAGTATCGACCAATTATGGTATAGTGATAAGGCGATTATTATACTCAAACTATGAAAACTACAGTCGGACAAAACATTAAACGTTTAAGGAAATCTTTTGATTTAACGCAAGAACAACTATCTGATAGAACAGGTTTATCACGCGGACAAATTAAAAATTGGGAAACTGATCGTCATGAACCTGATCTTGAAAGTTTAAAGGTACTTGCATCGTTTTTTAACACCTCCACAGATGCTCTTCTTAACTTCGAGGACAGGAAAGAAGATGCGTTATTAGGATTACTATTCAATGATATCCAACGAGCTTATGAAGAGCTAGATGGACGTCAGCAAGGTCGTTTCGCTAAACAATTAGCATTGTATGTCAAAATGTTACAAGATAACAAGGACATACTATGATTTGATTTCATTTTAGAAGAAATCATTTCCAAAGGAAAGAGGTAAAATTTTAAATAATATTACCAATTTATCCAACGAGGGCTGCGGCTCTCTTTTTTTTATTTTTATTCGACAAAATATGACAATATTATGATGGATTGTTTGCTATGATAAGCTCGGAAATCTTACATTTTACATAATTGGAGGAAAGAAAATGTATAAGAAATTAGGTACGATTGCTTTAACTGGAGCACTTGCTTTTAGCTTAGCTGCATGTGGAGAAACAGAAGTTAAAGAGGTAAGTAAAAATGATGCTCCTAAACAAGAGCAAAAGAAAGATGATAAAGCTGCTAGTAAAGTTTATAAAACTGGCGAAACAGTAGAAGTTAATGGATTACAAATCACTTTTAACTCTGCTCAATTTGTAGAACCTAATGAGTATACAAAACCTGAAAAAGGGAAAGTTTTAGAAATCACTTTCTCTGCTAAAAATAACGGCAAGAAAGATGCATATATCGGATCAGAAGAGTTAAAGATTGCTGATGCTAACGGGAACCAATTCAAGGGATATTTCGGTGCTGATAATGCATTTATGAATGAAAATGTTGTGCCAGGTAATCAAATTACAGGGAAAATGTATTTTGATGTAGCTGAATCTGATAAATACACTGGTACATATAAACCAAACTTTACGTTTGATGAAAAATCTGTGAAATTTGAATTCACACCTGGTAAATAAAAGGAGAAATTAATAAAATGAAACGTACAACTGAATTTGTATTAGGACTTATTGGTGGTATTTTTGGCGTATTAGGCGCTGTTTTGGCTTTAATGATTGGTGGAATGGGAGCTGCATTTGAAGCTGAAGGAGCAAATTCTATTATCGGATTAGGTTGGGCTGCAGTAGGTCTATCTATCTTAGGAATTGTTGGTTCAGTAGTAGTTAAAAGCAAAGCTAAAGCTGGCGGTATCATGATGACAATCGCTGCAATTGGCGGATTTATTTGTATTTTTGTATTCTATATCTTACCGGGTATTTTATTATTGATCGGTGGATTGATGGGAATCTTCCGTAAAGATAAAACTTCTGTATCTGCATAAGATATTTATATTATTAAAATTAAAGTGGTTCATGTCGGAAAAAGGCACCTTAGGGTGTCTTTTTTTCTACCTAAAAACATTTAATTATTATATAATGATGATATTATGCATCAGGAGGAACACACATGAACAAAAAAATAATTATTGGAATTATCGCAGTAATAGTTTTTGTCATTGCTGCTGTATCTATTTTTAAGGATTCCAAATCAGAAAATATGAAACCTAAGTATTCACAAAAAGATATGGATGAAATTACTGATAAACACTTTAAAGAACAGCAAGAATTAAAAACACAAATCAAAGAATTAAAATCGAAAGTAACTTTCTATGAAGAAAAACAGACTAATTCACTTCAAAAAACAGCCCAACAGAGTCAGGAAACAACTGAACCAGCTGAAAATGCGGATAAGGTTACATACCAAAACGAAATTAAGCCTACTATTGATGAAATGTTAAAGGACTATGATGAGATTTGGAATCAGGACTGGAAAGCTATTTGGGTAGAAGGAAGTAAGGACCCTGAATCTCTTGACAAGAACGTTTTAAAAGAAAAAATGGAGTCAGTTACAAATCGATATGATGCACTTTCCAAGAAAAATACAGAATTTAAAAGTGGCTCAAAGTTAACTGATCCTGTATTAAAAGAAAAGATTGAGAAATTCAGAGTAGAGTTTGGACTAGCGACTAACTATAGAAGTAATGCTGGAAAAGCTGTAACTCAAGGAGTAAAAGGAGTAGCTCCGTTGAAAGGAAGAATGGAAGAAGCTCAAAAATCAATCAAGCTTTCCGATCAAAAACTAAGTAATGCTCTAGCTAGCTTAAATGAAATTGAATCAAAATTGGGTGTTAGCCGCAATTAAAAATCATAACAAAATATAACATAACATGAAAAAATACTATTTGGATGGGAGTCCAATACATATTATTAAAATTAATGTGGTTCAAGTCGGAGGAAGGCACCTTAGGGTGTCTTTTCTTTATAAATTGTTGTGAGCATATAGAAAAAATGCGCTCACAACAATTTATTCAACAGTAATCTTAAATAACTATTAGTTAGAGAATTTGTTTAATTATTTGATGCACGGAACTTCCTAGCCCTGTCTTTAACCTTGCATTATCCGTTTCATAACCCTCTATATTTTTGAGAAAATCAGGAAATCTATCGACAAAAAACTTCGCATCAAAATTTGTTTTACTATAAGATTTTCCGAAAACCTTTAATGTTTTATTCAATTCGGATTCAACAAATTTTTTACTTGTTTTTGATTTTGCAGTTCTTCGATTTTCTAAGAGTTGTGCTGCGTCATATTGCTTCGCATCGTTCATATGTAAAAGTAAATAAAACTCAATATTAGGATTTGTAATACCTAATAAAAATTCATTTTCTTCACATATTTTTAATACTTCGTCATATTGATTTTCTTTAAAGCTTTTATAGTCTCTATCTAATATAAGGCAAATCTTGTCCAGGCCTTTTGAATAACTTTCCAAATTATGTAATAATCTTATTTGTTCAATGACAGTATCGTTGTATTTCGTAATAAAATCATCTTTCATATCTTCTAATAACTCGTTTATGGAATCCAGTAATTGTGTTTCATCCAGAACTTCTTCTTCATATTTATTACATAAATCGTATAACTGAGACTTTATACTTGGATCAATTTTTGAATGTCCATCTAAGAAATCTCGAATAGCAACCGTAATCTTATGTTGATTAGATTGTTGATTAGAGATGCGCTCTAAAATTAAAACATCAATGAGGGAATCCTCTTTTATATTATTCGCTACCTCATTCATATATATATGTTCAGTTTTTTCTCCTTCTAAAACAAAAAAATACTTTTTCTTTCCGTCTTCTTTTTGAGATTCTGAAATAAGTCTCGATTGATTAGGTGATTTACTTGAAAGTCTAAATGACATATCTTTTTCCCGCCTTTATTCCTCGCTCGATTCTACGTTTTTAAATATTTTAAATTGAGGTACACTACCATACCTACCTTCTAAATATGCCTTTAAAATATCTCTATCAAATCTTTCTTTGAATTTCTCTAAAGAATATAAAATCGATTCGCCTTTTTCTTGTTTTTCTACAAACCATATTTCATCTCTACGTAACATATTTAAATCTAACAAACGATCTTCATGCGTTGTAGCAATTAATTGTCCATTATTATCTTTTTTCAAAAACTCTTTAATAAAATTGTATGTTAGATTTGGATGCAGGCTACGATCAATTTCATCTATTACAAATACTTTATCACTATCACTTGCTAAAATATCATAAAGTTCTACCAATCGCACAGTTCCATCAGACTCTTCTCCTAATGAATAGAAAACATCTTCTGAGAAGTGATTAAAATAAATTGTTTTGATTTTTAAAGTTTCATTTTGTTTTTCAATTTCGTATATATTTGATGGTGTTCTTAACATTACCAACCTGGAGTCTGGACCATCTGTTCTTATATCTTCTAAAAAACTTTTTACAAATCTTGCTGGCATCTCATTATATAAATCTTTTTCATGTACTTCTTTAGTGCATACTTCTTTAATCCCTGTTCCAAAAGCATCTAAAAAATTAGCTAATGCAATTCCATTATCCTTTTTTATATAAGTAATTCCATTTTCTAATGGTGAATCATCGGGAGAAATCACTTCCAGTTTTTCACGAAACCATAAGTATACTGAATTAAAAATTGACAAATTATCTTTGGTAGTAAATGTTTTTTTATTTTTATTTAACTCTGTAATAAATAATGAATCTGTTAATTCTTTAGAATCTTCTTTATAAACATCCATCCTAGATCTTTCCATTTGTTCTAACTCTAAAAAATCATAATTTATATTAATTTCATATCGATTACCTTTTAATTCTCTTGTAAATATTTCTTGTTCATTATTATTTAATAAAGAATACAACCATTCTTTATTAACTTCTTTTTCAAATAAGTTAACTGAAAACCCATATGAGTACACTACATCATCAATAACTATTTCATATTCAAAATGTGTAAGTTCTTCTTGATTAGAAGGATATATTTTGCAATATTTATCAGAAGTTTGTATGTTTCTAAAACCTCTAACAACTAAATTTCTCGAAAATTCAATAGCCTTAACCAAATTTGATTTACCTGCAGCATTGGCTCCATATAAAGTTGCGAATTTTAAAAGTGAAATATCTTTAAAATTCATTACATGTTCTCGATGCTTTTTTACATTCCCAGTCACCATTGAGAATTCAGTAATATCATGATAAGACAAATAATTGCCAAATCTAAAATTAACTAACATATTAATACAACTCCTTAAGTGATTTTTTCACTCTTAAGTTAATTATAATCATTATTTCTTTAAAGTATACCTCTTTATATTGTTTTTAGGGTGATTTTTTCACTCCAGGACTATTTCCGCCTTTATAATTCTAGTTGCAACATAAAATCATAAAAATATCTCTAATCTCATGTAGCAAATGTTATAGCCCAAGTTAACATTAACATTATCATAAAATAAAACTGGCTATTCACGATCCATATTTAACAGCAGTAGTAGAATAAAAATTCCTATTTTATTCCCAAAATTAAATAAAAAATGGAAGTCAAAGGAACATTCAATACATATTATTAAAATTAAGATGGTTCAAGTCGGAGGAAGGCACCTTATGGTTTCTTTTTTTTTGAATAAAAGCCCTCCTCTCTTCATAGGTGGGCTTTATCATTATTACACATAATAAAATACAAACACTTAAAATGCTCTACTAAAATATTTTTTTACAAGTCGTTCCCATACTATTAATTCATTGTTAAGTTTCAAAACATAAACATCACTATTAAGTTTTTTTGATTCATTAATAAAAAATTCTAATCTCTCTGTATCAGTATCTCCACGATTCTTTAACGACTCTAAAATCTTAAAATTCCTTTCTCTTCGTTTATCCAAACTTTGTATATTTGCTCTAGTATAATCAGTAATCATAGCAATAATTCCATATATTATTACAAACTCAACCATCCCGCTTTTATTTTCAACATCGTATATAACACTTCTTACAACATTAACCCCTTCCAAATATTCTTCTTTAGTAAGATTAATCTTTTTACAAGGATCAAAAGTTCCAGATTCTACATTACTTAAAAAAGGTGTAAAAAATTCATAATCCATATAATTTTTTCCTAGTAATCCTACAATATCTTTTATGATAGAAACAAGATTCCTATCTTTATTATCTCCAGTTTCTTTATCCCAAATAAACAACATATCTAACAAATACTTCATATCGTAACTAATCTTTGTAGGTAATCCTTCAACTTTAATTTTTTCCATAACCAAACACCTCACTGTTATATGTCATAATAAAACATTATAGAAATATATATAAATATAATGCGTGTTTATTTATACACATATCCCTTACACATAATCTTGTAATTATATTACATTATTGGGGTCCCGCCAACCAAATGACATAAAACCCACGCTAAGACATTTTTTGGAAGGTAAAAAGCCGATTTTCCCACGTT
>NZ_JAQFUL010000101.1:0-15614 GCF_027716265.1 Bacillus cereus group sp. Bc031 | reverse complement strand
TTCTAGCTAGCTTTTTAGAAAGAATAACGTTTTTTGTCACTTGGGGGTAGTGAAAATTCTTAAGTTGATGGGCATGTTAAGAAACCCTACATGTTGTACAATATGTCATGAGAGTATAGCAAGTGTTTACCTGGGCTAATCAGGTGGACGGTATATAGAGTGTTGGTAGCACTGTATATACACGCTGTGCTCTTTTGTCGTATTTATTATTTTTGCCCACATTTCGCCCACAAATTTTTCTTTTTATAACGATTTTTATCAATAAAGAAAAAATGCGAACGAAACGTGAAGCTTGCTGTTTAAACGTTTTAATCTTTTTATCGTTTATTATCTGGAACTAGATTAAAATCGTTCGTTCTATAAACCGTCGTTCCATAATTAAAATCGCTTTTTTAAATATGGAATGCCAATATGGTTATAAAAAATGGTGTGAAATTAAGTTTTCACACCATTTTTTATTGCCCGATAAGAGAAGAAACTATAGGAAATTAATGTTGAATTAGCCGGTGTAAAGCTAATGGTTGAGAATCTGTTTACAATAAAGTAAAAATCTTTAACAAAAAATTGCATACGATGTGATGCAAAGAAGGTAAGAGCGAGTGCCCATTGATTGGAAATCTTTTGTAGGTTACTCTAAATGTATAGGTGTATTAGGAAGATTTTTTAAAGGGGGAGTGATCACTTTATGTTAGACAAATGGCTGAATAAAGTAAAAGAACCTAAATGTATACACAAATATAAATTTATTAAAACTCTGGATAGTGAAAACTTTAAAACAGGTCAGATGGGCACAGCTAATTTTTATAAGTGCGAAAAGTGTGGTAAAGAAAAGGTTGATTATAAATATAATAGTGATATAAATAGTGATTTTTGGAATATATAAAACGAAACTATAATCAGTGTGGGACATCCGGCACTGATTATAGGCTATTGTGTTTTTGAAATTGAAATGAAGTGATTTTATTATCGTAAATATGTAAATAACCACTTTAAAAAAATATAGCAATTAACGATTCTTTATCCTAAAATGTTATTTAACAAAAAAATATCTCAAATTCGAGATTTTCCTCTTGCTTTTTAATCACTTGAGGTGTAAAGTGATAGTAACGAAAGCGATTGAGTCATATGAAAAACATACACTCAGTTGCTTTCGATAAAAAACAAAGTAAGTTATGCAGTAAAAACTAAGATGAATTTACAAAAACATAATGAAGAATAAATTGAAACGTTAAAAACCATATTAGTTGTGGGAAATGTTATTTTTTTAGTTATCACTTGACTAGTAAAACGAAACGGAGGAATAAACAATGTATGAGATTAAAGGGCATCATCACATTTCGATGGTTACGAAAAATGCAAATAAAAATAATCATTTTTATAAAAATGTACTTGGTTTACGTCGCGTGAAAATGACAGTGAACCAAGATGATCCATCAATGTATCACTTATTTTATGGAGATAAAACAGGAAGTCCAGGTACGGAATTAACGTTTTTTGAAATTCCTTTAGTAGGAAAAACATATCGCGGTACGAATGCCATTACTCGAATTGGGTTACTCGTTCCTTCAGAGGATAGCTTGCATTACTGGAAAGAACGATTTGAGACATTTGATGTGAAACATAGTGAAATAACAACATATGCAAATCGTCCTGCTTTGCAATTTGAGGATGCTGAAGGTCTTCGCTTAGTATTACTCGTTTCAAACGGAGAAAAAGTAGAGCACTGGGAAACTTGGGAGAAATCAGAAGTTCCTGCAGAGCATCAAATTCAAGGAATGGGTTCTGTGGAAATGACAGTTCGTAGACTTGATAAAATGGCGAGTACACTTACAGAGATGTTTGGTTATACAGAGGTTAGCCGCAGCGAAGAGGAAGCGATTTTTCAGTCCATTAAAGGCGAGGCTTTTGGAGAAATCGTTGTGAAATATTTAGATGGTCCTACTGAAAAACCGGGCCGCGGTAGCATTCACCATTTAGCAATTCGTGTGAAAAATGATGCAGAGCTTGCTTATTGGGAAGAACAGGTGATACAAAGAGGCTTCCAGTCTTCAGGAATCATCGACCGTTTCTATTTTAAAAGCTTATATTTCCGCGAATCAAACGGAATCCTATTTGAAATTGCGACAGATGGACCAGGATTTACAGTTGATGGAGATGTGGAACATTTAGGAGAAAAGCTTGATTTACCACCGTTCCTAGAAGATCAGCGTGCAGAGATTGAAGCGAATTTAGCACCTATTGAAGAGAAGTAATAGAAGAGAAAACATAAATTTTAAAACTATTGGAGGAATATAAAATGAACCAATTAAAAGGAATTCACCACGTTACAGCAATTACAAGTAGTGCAGAAAAAAACTATGAGTTTTTCACTCACGTTTTAGGAATGCGTTTAGTTAAAAAAACAGTAAACCAAGATGACATTCAAACATATCATTTATTCTTTGCAGATGATAAAGGTAGTGCAGGAACAGATATGACATTCTTTGACTTCCCAGGTATTCCAAAAGGAGTACACGGTACGAATGAAATTTCAAAAACTTCATTCCGCGTGCCAACTGATGCAGCATTAGAATATTGGGTAAAACGTTTTGACCGTCTGAAAGTGGAACATACAGGAATTAAAGAACAATTCGGTAAGAAAACTCTTTCTTTCGTTGATTTTGATGACCAACATTATCAATTAATCTCAGATGAACTTGATAAAGGAATCGAATCAGGTACACCATGGCAAAAAGGTCCAGTTCCATTAGAATATGCAATTACTGGCTTAGGACCTGTATTTATCCGCATTGCGAACTTTAGTTTCTTCAAAGAAGTGTTAGAAAAAGTTCTATTATTTAAAGAGGTTGCGCAAGAAGGAGAATTCTATTTATTTGAAGTAAACGAAGGCGGAAACGGTGCTTCTGTCATTGTAGAACATAATACAGTTCTTCCAGAAGCACGACAAGGTTTTGGTACAGTGCACCATGCTGCATTCCGCGTAGAAGATCGCGCTGTATTAGAAGAATGGATTGAGAGAATCAGTAGCGTAGGGCTTCCTTCATCTGGTTATGTAGACCGTCACTTCTTCGAGTCATTATACGCAAGAGTTGCACCACAAATCTTATTTGAATTTGCAACAGACGGCCCAGGATTTATGGGGGATGAGCCATACGAAACACTTGGCGAAAAATTATCTTTACCTCCATTCCTAGAGCCAAAACGTGAAGAAATCGAAAAATTAGTTCGTCCAATTGATACAGTAAGAAGCACGAAGGAATTTATTAAAGAGTAAAAGTAGAGATAATAAGTAGGAGAGCAAGTAGTTTTAGCTGATAGCTGGAACTGCTTGCTTTTTTATTTGTTCTATTAAGTTTTCTGACAACTCTTTCTCAAGTTATCGAAAAGGAAAACTTTGGTATAATTAATTAAAATATTTAATTTTCTGATAATTATTTTTCAATACATAGAAAAGAGGTGATACTATACAATTTTGATAATTCTATAAATATCCTAATTTTGTAATTTTGGAGAAAAGGGGATGCGAGTGTATGGGAGCAGATGTAGTAACAAGGGAGCAAATGAAACATTCTTTAGATGATTGGTATCGTGTAATGTTGCAGCAAAATATAGAGAAAGCAACGGAGATGAAGGAAGAGATTGAGAGTGAATTTTCTAATGTAAAAGAGGATGGGGATTTGTGGCTATATTACTCTTTATTAGATTTTAGATATAAAGTGCTGGCGGATGGTTTACAAATTACTAAAAATAGTTTTGATAAAATTGATGAAATTTATAAAACGTCTGAAAATCGTTTGTCATATTACTATTATTTTTTTAAGGCAATGCATGCAACTCTAATATCAAATTACAATGATGCAAGTAGATGTTATGAGAAGGCCAAAACACTAATAAAATATATCCCTGATGAATTAGAATATGGGGAATTCTGTTATCGTCTTTCTGCATTTTTCTACAATACAAGGCAACCAATGAATACAATAAAATATGTAAATAAAGCTAAAGAAATTTTTTCAAAACAAGCAGGACAAGATATGAATATTGCTTTATCTCAGAATCTTTTAGGACTAACTGCCATACAAATAAAGCAATATGAACAAGCAGAAGAGTGTTTAAATTCAGCGATAGATATTCTACAAAAACAGGATAACGCTATATTGCTTTTAAGGGTACGTCATAATTTAGGCTGGCTATACGCAAGTCAAAACCTTTCTGCACTAGCTATTCGACATCTTTCAGAAGTAACAGAGAAATTCCCAGCACATTTCAAAGCGATTTTCCTACAAGCTAGGGAACATTTTAAACTGGGAGAAACAAACATTGCTGAAGAATTAATTGATAGAGGATTAAATATTTGTATGGAGTTAGAAAATGAAGAGTATATACATCATTTTAGTATTTTAAAAGCAGTAAATGGTAATGTTCCTATTAAAGAATTAGAGCAAATTATTCTTAAAGGAATTACTTATTTTGATAAAGAATCTTTATATAGTTACACTCAGGAATATGTTGAAAAACTTGCAATAAAGTTTCGTGAGGATGCTAATTACATGAAAGCAAGTGATTATTTTTACAAAGCATTACAGGCAAAAGAGAAGAAGATAGAGAGAGGAGCATTAAAATAATGTTTAAAAAAATTGGTATGGCTGTAACTGGTATAGTGTTAGTTGGTATTGTATCTGTCGGTTTAAATAGTTCTTTTGTACAACAAGCGGAGCACGGTGATGTTCCAGCACCAGCAAGACCAGACTATGTTAGTTTTAATAAAGGAGATACTGGTGGGGCACCAGTAAAACCAGACTATGCTAGTTTTAATAGAGGAGACACGGGTGGAGCGCCAGCAAGACCAGACTACGTTAACATAGGTGAAACAGGCGGAGCACCAGCAGATAATAGAGGAGATGGAGGAGCGCCAGCCAACTTCAATAAAGGAGATGGCGGAGCACCAGTAGATAATAGAGGCGATGGCGGCGGAGTAAGCCAACTATAATAACAAAGAAAGGGACTTCAACATGAAGTCCCTTTTTCTATTTTTAGACCATGTAGAGAAAAGAATTGACTTACTTTAAATGTATAACTATAATAGTTACAAAATAACCATTAGTAATAGAAATGAGTTATATTTTTTTAGTGAAATTGTAACTGTTTTAGTTACAATTAAAAATAATTATAAAACAACCAAATAATGTAAAAACTTTAAATAGCAACAAGAGAAAGGAGACGGGAATGTTGAAACGGTTTAAGTTTTATTTGATTAGCGGTATTGTGCTCGTTTTGCTTATCGTATGTAACTTCGTTGATAAGCCGATTGCGAAGGTTGGAGAAGTGAAAGATACTGTTATGATGAAGCTGCATACGAAAGAGAGTATGGCGCAAATTGACGGGCAGACGATTTATTTTAAGAAAATTGGTGAGGGGAAGCCTCCTTTACTTATGCTGCATGGGTTTGGTGGTTCTTCAGATGGATTTAGTGATATTTATCCGGAACTAGCGCGGGACCACACGATTATTGCAGTGGATATTTTAGGGTTTGGACGTTCTTCTAAGCCAATTGATTTTGAGTATTCGTTTCCTGCGCAAGTGAATTTATATTATAAGTTAATGAAGAAGCTCGGATACGATCAGTTTGCGGTGCTCGGTCATTCAATGGGCGGAGAGATGTCCCTCAATTTAGCGTATTTATATCCGGACGCAGTGACGCATCTCATTTTAGCAGACTCTACAGGAATTGAATCTTTCCAGCAAAAAGAAAGTTATGAAGTGCCGCCGCTATCGACAGACTTACAAACTGTAACAGAGATTACGGATTACAATAAAAATGAAGTGAAAAATAGTCGTGATGATAAAGAGCATTATGATCAGCTGACGAAAATGAGAGAGCGCCGCATTGCGATGGAAGCCGATAAAATTAAGGTGCCAACTTTAATTTTATGGGGACGACACGATAAAAGCGTTTCTTGGAAAAATGGTGAACTGTATCATGGGCTATTTGCGAATAGTACGTTTCATATTATTGAAAAAGGATACCACGCACCGTTTCGTCAGGAACCAATCGAGTTTATGGAATATGTACAAGCGTTCTTCGCGAAGAATCCACAATGATAAAATTTTAAGCATAAATGTACTTCTTTCCTCATACAGTG
The DNA here is from genome assembly GCF_027716265.1 of Bacillus cereus group sp. Bc031. NCBI lineage: Bacteria > Bacillati > Bacillota > Bacilli > Caryophanales > Bacillaceae > Bacillus > Bacillus cereus group sp. Bc031. The sequence goes on along the minus strand of NZ_JAQFUL010000101.1, from coordinate 9,471 downwards.
AAACTAATAAGGCTTGTCTAAGGAAAGGAATGAAGTAGAGTGGAAACTTTACCATGGTGGGTGTATCTTGTAATCGTTGGGATCGTATTAAGTGGCTACATGGTTTTATATACTTCAAAAAAAGAGCAAGAGATGGATAATGAGTTTATTGAAAAAGAAGGCGAAGTGTACATGAAGCGCTTAGCAGAAGAGCGCGAGAAACGTAATCAGGATAGTGATAAAGATTCTGTATTGCTTTAATAGAAATGTTGAAAGGCTATTATCTAGTAGAAGTTTACATCTAGGTGGTAGCCTTTTTCTTTGTTGGGAAGCATGTATACGAAATTCATTATGAACTTTTATTGAGGGCATTTATATATATGTTTCTTCATAAGAATGGAACTAGCGGGGTATTTTACTGGGGGGGATTAACAATGCATAGGGATGAAACTCCATTACATCCGGATACAGGTGTTACATCTGTAATGTTTGTTGAGCGTTCATTAAATGAAATTCGTTTTTGGTCTAGAATCATGAAGGAGCATTCTCTTTTTCTTCGCTTAGGGTTTAGATGCGAGGATACGCAATTAATTGAAGAGGCGAATCAATTTTATCGATTGTTTGAACATATTGAACAAATAGCGCATTCCTACACAAATGAAACAGATCCTGAGCAAATCAAAAGATTTAATGCAGAAGTACAACAAGCCGCAACTAATATTTGGGGGTTTAAACGGAAAATTTTAGGATTGATTCTCACATGTAAATTGCCAGGACAAAATAACTTTCCACTGTTAGTTGACCATACGAGTAGGGAAGCTGATTATTTTAGAAAACGTTTAATGGAATTAAATGAAGGAAAATTAGATGCTCTTCCTGATGCTATTATTAAAGAAAATGTTTTCTTTTTGAGGATTATGGCAGACCATGCTAAATTTATTGGCCATCTTCTTGATCCATCGGAAAGAAAGCTTGTAGATACAGCGCGAAATTTTAGCAATGATTTTGATGCATTAATGTATCAAGCAATTGACTTAGAATCAATGAAACCACAATCCCAAACTGTCCCTCTTCTAGATCAATTTTTAGATCAAAATCGTGTGTCGGTTGCATCTCTTCGGGACTTTAAGAAAACAGCACGTGATTTAATTGAGCAATGTAAAATAAAGAGTATCATCCACCCATTATTGGCAGACCATGTCTTCCGTGAAGCTGATAGATTTCTTGAAATCATTGATATGTATGATGTTCATCTTACAAATATTCAATCACAACCTAGATATTAGAAGGTAAGGAAAGATATTATTTTCCCTTAAGTTGAGAAGTTAACAATTTATTGTTAGCTTCTTTTTTCGCGTAGAAATGTTTCTTTAAAAACTACATAAATCCCTTTGACCAAATATGTAATTCTTTGTAAAATGATATATATGGAAAGATTGTGAATATACAGGAAATCTATTCGTAGTAGATTCTAATAAATTATTCGGGGAAAATTTATTAATTAAGTATATTAACTTTTTCACACTAAATTTTACAACTAAAGGGGTAGTAGTAATCATGAAGGCAAAAAAATTAGTGAGTTTAGCATTACCAGTTATGTTATTGAGCGGTTGTATTACAATTGAAACGGATGGTAAGAAAGCTGATGAACCAAAGAAAGAAGAAACACAAAAGGTAGAGAAAGAGAATAAGGCTTCTGAAAAAGAGAGTAAGTCAACTGATAGCAAGAAAGAAGATAGCTTATCTGTAGCGAAAGGTGAAGGTACAAACAGTAGTTCATCAAGTAGTCAACAAAGTTCCTCTTCTAATTCTTCAACTGGTTCTGATGTTGAAAGGTATAAGGCAGATATCATAAACAGTGCTACTCAAATTGAAGATACAATGAAATTAATTGAAGGAATAGCAGATTCAGACGTAAAATCATACAAACAAAAGAAAAGTGAAGTACAACTAAGTTTAGGTGGAGCAAAGGCAACAACGAAGAAACTGAAGAATTTACAAGCGCCTCCTGAGTTACAGGGAGAACAGGCGAAGATAAAGCAATCGATGGAACTGTATGCGGATTGTTTTCAACTTCTCTTTGATGCATTAGATCAAGAAGACGAGAGTAAAATGCATCAAGCAGTAAGTAAAGCACAAGAAGGTTCAAAACTGTTTGAAGAAGCAGCGAAGAGCATCGGTAGTAAAACCAACTAAGAATAAATGATTTAAAGGGGTATGAGGTATGAAAGTGAAGAAACTAATAGCTGCTGCAGTTCCAGTTGCTTTATTATTAAGTGGTTGTGTTACAGTAAAAGATTCGGCAAGTAAAGAAGAAAAGACAGAAGAAACAAGTAAATCTAAGGCTTCTGAAACGAAAGAAAAATCAACGAATGCGAAAGAAGAAAGTAAAGATGTTCAAAAGGTTCGCGTTTTGGATGAAGATTATGCACAATATTTATTAGACATTGAACAGGATATGTTAAGACGATTTGATTACTATGATGCTTCTGTAAGGGATTTGAGAAACGGAAGTAAATCAAAAGCTGAGGTATTAGATAGTATTAAAGACATCTATAAAGTATTTGATAAAATAGAGAAGATTTCCGCACCGCCAAAACATAAAGAAGATCAAAAAGAGATTGAAAGAGCGACGGATAAACTAAGAGAAACATTCGGTGAGATAGAGAAGTTATTCAAAGATAAAGGATTCAGCATAGAGACTGATAAAGAAATCTTAAATAAAGCAAATACAAAACTAGAGGAAGCAAAACGTATTTGGAAGCCTACGTTCGATAAGTTAAGATCCGAAACAAAAGGTGATACAGTCACAGAAAAATCTACTAGTACAACAAGTAATTCTACACAGGCAAACTCAACTACTGGTAGTCAGGCTCAAACAGATAAAAGCCAAGCAAAAACTGGGGTATTTGTAGGTACAGTTGGTACAAGTGAAGAGTTAGGAATTAATTATGAGAACATGCAGAAGAACATTAAAGATGGTACTGAGATTATTGGTAATTGGGGTATTGATTACGGTAGTGGCATAAAAACTACGTTAGTACTAAAAGGTGATAAGACATTTGAGTCCTATGCGGATGGTTCTTATCCGAATAAAGATAACTACTTAACAGGAACATATGCGGTAGATGTTCCATCATTCCAATTATCGTTAAAGGTAACAAAAGCAGTTAAAGACGGTCAAGAAGTAAAGCTAACAAATGATAGTATGATGTATAAATTACAAAACTATGATGGAAACACATTACAAATTTATCATATGGACGATAACGTTCGTATTCGGTATGCAAAACAATAAATAATCGGCAAAAAACTCTGTAATGAATTTTACAGGGTTTTTTGCTCGTTCTAATTTCATTATCTTTCTTGATGGTATCGATACTAGTATAAGTTGGGAAATGAATAAAATGATTTTCTTTCTGGAGAATGATAAGAAGGGGAATCAGGATAGTGATAAGGATTCGTTTTTATTATAATTATGGGAGCGTGGATAACATGTCGTTATCCACTTTTTTATTTTTTGAAATATATCAACGATTTTTCAAATATATCGAACACAACTTGAAATATATCAACGATTTTTTCGATTTATCGACGATTCGACATAAGATATCGACTTACCGACACGAAACGACAACTCGCTTTACTCTACATCATGTATTTGTCCATACTAGATGTAGAGAGGTGATAAACACAGTATGATTTTTAGTGAACGCTTAGAAGAAGAACGAGAAAAACGAAATTGGTCGCAAAGTGATTTGGCTGAAAAAATTCATGTAAGTAGGCAGTCTGTTTCGAAATGGGAGACGGGAAAGAACTATCCGAGCATTGAAATTATTATTCATTTAAGCGATTTGTTCGGTATTACGATTGATGAACTGCTAAGGAGCGATGAAGAGTTGACGCAAAAAGTAATTGAAGATAGTAAGCAATTGGCGTATCCAAAATGGAAGGTGTTTTTTGATAGTTTATTTATGGTCGGGGTATTTTTGTTTCTTACAAAAATCGTTGTATGGACATTAAATAAGTTTGCAGGAACGAGCATTACAATTTTAGCGGACGCACCATATGTAATGAGTTTTTTACCTTTCATATTAATGGTTATAGGTGGCACTGCTTCTAATAAGTTGAAGAATATGTATAGGTAAAAAAAGATTTGAAAGAAATCCCCTACACTAGCTGTTCTTTTTACTTAAATTGTGTACTATAAAGGATAGGACGACATAAAGAAGGGGACATATAGAATGGAATTTCATGAACAAAAGATTTTGCCGGCAGTGAGGCAAATTAAAGATTTGGAAAAGCTATTACATAGTTCGTATGAGTATATCGTTATTTTAGATATTCATGTCGGTCAATTGAAGAGTGTTATATCGCTTGCGAAGCAATATTGTAAGAAGGTATTTTTACATGTGGATTTAATTCATGGCTTGCAGAGTGATGGGCATGCGACGGAGTATTTATGTCAGGAGTTTAGACCGTACGGGTTACTTTCAACAAAGGCGAGCGTCATTATGAAGGCGAAGCAAAAAGGTGTTGTGGCAATTCAGCGTATCTTTTTAATCGATTCGAGTGCAATGGAGAAAAGTTGCAATCTTTTAGAAAAGACGAAGCCGGATTATATAGAGGTGCTCCCAGGAGCGTTAACGGATGTGATCGCTGAAGTGAAAGAGCGTACTGGTGTACCGATTTTAGCGGGTGGTTTCATTCGTACTGTTGATGATGTAGAGAGAGCTTTAAATGCTGGTGCGACAGCAATTACGACATCAAAACGTGAACTATGGAAACATTACCAAAAAAGTGACGAAAATGTGAAATAATTCTGTTGACACCGCTTTCATTAACGGTTAACATTATAGACAAGTTAATAAACGTGACGGAGAAAAGTAGAGATCCACATTTCATTGTTTCTATATAAATTTATATAGAAGCGTGCAAAGCTGTGGGTCTTTTTCTTTTGACAAAAACGAATGGCCATTCATTTTATCTCTATCACATTTGAAAGCGTTTAAATTGATTGTGGAGGGATACTATGTCAGCATTTTTAGGAGAGTTAATAGGGACTGCGTTGTTAATCGTACTTGGTGGCGGCGTTTGTGCTGGTGTAAGTTTAAAGAAGTCGTTTGCGAAAGATTCTGGTTGGATTGTTATTACAATGGGCTGGGGCTTAGCGGTAGCGGTTGCAGCGTACGCGGTTGGATCAATTAGTGGGGCACATTTGAATCCAGCTTTGACGATAGGATTAGCATTTAAGGGAGCGTTCCCATGGAGTGACGTACCTGGTTATATCGCAGCACAAATGATTGGGGCAATTATCGGGGCAGTTATCGTATATTTACATTACTTACCACACTGGAAAGAAACAGAAGATCCAGGAACAAAGTTAGGTGTATTTGCAACAGGTCCAGCAATTCCGAACACATTTGCAAACCTTTTAAGTGAAATGATTGGGACATTCGTTTTAGTATTTGGTATATTAGCAATTGGTGCAAATAAATTTGCAGATGGATTAAATCCATTTATCGTAGGTTTCTTAATTGTAAGTATTGGTTTATCATTAGGTGGAACGACAGGATACGCAATCAACCCAGCACGTGATTTAGGTCCGCGTATCGCGCACTTCTTCCTTCCGATTGCAGGAAAAGGCGGTTCAAACTGGAAATATGCATGGATTCCAGTAGTAGGTCCAATTTTAGGTGGATCACTGGCAGGATTATTCCATCAAGTTGTATTTGAAGGAAAACAAAATGCAGCACTTATTTATGTGATTATTGCAACTGTGATTGTACTAGCAATCTCTTATATGACAAGCAAAAAAAGTGGAAGCAATACAAATAGTAGAAAAGTAGCATAAGGGGGAAACCATTATGAAAAAATATATTCTTTCATTAGACCAAGGAACAACTAGCTCACGCGCAATTCTTTTCAATAAAAAAGGTGAAATTGTTCATTCAGCTCAAAAAGAATTTACACAACATTTTCCAAAGCCAGGCTGGGTAGAGCATAACGCGCAAGAAATTTGGGGATCTATTTTAGCGGTTATCGCAACTTGCTTAAGCGAAGCAGATGTAAAACCAGAACAAATCGCTGGTATCGGTATTACGAACCAACGTGAAACAGCGGTTGTATGGGATAAAACGACTGGTAAACCAATTTATAACGCAATTGTATGGCAATCTCGCCAAACAGCTGAAATTTGTGATGAGTTAAAAGAAAAAGGTTATAGCGAAATGGTTCGCGAAAAAACAGGTCTTTTAATTGACGCATACTTCTCTGGTACGAAAGTAAAATGGATTTTAGATAACGTTGAAGGTGCAAGAGAGAAAGCAGAAAACGGCGATCTATTATTCGGAACAATTGATACGTGGCTTGTATGGAAACTATCTGGTGGTAAAGCGCACGTAACGGATTACTCAAATGCATCACGTACATTAATGTTTAACATTCACGACTTACAGTGGGATGATGAACTTCTAGACATGTTAACAGTACCAAAGAGCATGCTTCCAGAAGTACGTCCATCATCTGAAGTGTATGGAGAAACAATTGACTATCACTTCTTCGGTCAAAATGTACCGATTGCCGGTGTAGCTGGTGATCAACAAGCGGCATTATTTGGACAAGCTTGTTTCGGTGAAGGTATGGCGAAAAATACTTACGGAACTGGTTGCTTCATGCTAATGAACACTGGTGAAAAAGCGGTAGCTTCTGAGCATGGTCTATTAACAACAATTGCATGGGGAATAGATGGTAAAGTAAACTATGCATTAGAAGGAAGTATTTTCGTAGCAGGTTCTGCAATTCAGTGGTTACGTGACGGAATGCGCATGTTTAAAGATGCAAGTGAGAGTGAAGTGTATGCGAATCGCGTTGAATCAACTGACGGTGTATACGTTGTACCAGCATTCGTAGGATTAGGTACACCTTACTGGGATAGTGAAGTACGCGGCGCTATGTTTGGTGTAACACGCGGTACGACGAAAGAGCATTTCATTCGTGCAACACTAGAATCTTTAGCTTACCAAACGAAAGACGTATTATGCGCAATGGAAGCAGATTCAGGTATTGAACTGAAAACATTACGCGTTGATGGCGGAGCAGTTAAAAATAACTTCTTAATGAAGTTCCAAAGTGATATTTTAGATGTTCCTGTAGAGCGTCCGGTGATCAATGAAACAACAGCTTTAGGTGCAGCGTACTTAGCTGGTCTTGCGGTTGGATATTGGAAAAACCAAGATGAAATTAAAGAACAGTGGCATATGGACAAACGCTTTGAACCAACAATGGAAGCGGAAACAAGCGAAGAGCTATATGCTGGATGGAAAAAAGCAATTGAAGCAACAAAAGCTTTCAAATAATCATAAACAGTGTTATAATGGTGACAAGTTAATAATTCGGTAGGAGATTTGGAGAGACCACAACACGCTATAGAGGCGAAATCTATAGCGGAGTTTGTGGTCTCTTTTTTCGTTATCAAAGGGAGGAATTACCATGAAATTTTCAAGTAAACAACGTAAAGACGTATTAAACGGAGTAAATAAACAAGAATTAGATGTGATCGTAATTGGTGGAGGTATTACTGGTTCTGGTATTGCATTAGATGGAGCAACACGCGGGTTATCAACAATTGTGTTTGAAATGCAGGACTTTGCAGCAGGTACATCAAGTCGTTCAACGAAGCTTGTACACGGTGGTCTACGTTATTTAAAACAACTTGAAGTGAAAATGGTAGCAGAGGTGGGGAAAGAGCGTGCGATCGTATATGAGAACGGTCCCCATGTAACAACACCAGAGTGGATGTTACTTCCGTTCCATACAGGCGGTACGTTCGGATCATTCAGTACATCAATTGGTCTTCGTGTATACGACTTCTTAGCAGGTGTGAAACGAAGCGAGCGCAGAAAAATGTTTAACCGTGAAGAAACGCTGAAGAAAGAGCCTCTTGTAAAACAAGAAGGATTAAAAGGCGGCGGTTACTACGTAGAATATCGCACTGATGATGCGCGTCTTACAATTGAAGTAATGAAAGAAGCAATTGAGCACGGTGCAAAAGCTGTTAACTACGCAAAAGTAGATAGTTTCTTATATAAAGATGGAAAAGTATGTGGTGTACGTGTAATCGATTTACTAGATGGTGAAGTATACGAAGTTTACGGTAAGAAAATTGTAAACGCAGCCGGTCCTTGGGTAGATACACTTCGTGAAAAAGATAACTCGAAAAAAGGAAAAGTACTTCAGTTATCAAAAGGTGTTCACTTAGTAATTGATCAAAAACGTTTCCCATTAGGGCAAGCGATTTACTTCGATACACCAGATAAACGTATGGTATTCGCGATTCCGCGCGGCGGGAAAACTTATGTAGGTACAACAGATACGTTCTATGATAAAGACGCAGCTGTACCACAAATGACAACAGAAGATCGCACGTACATCATTAATGCGATTAACTACATGTTCCCAAGCGTAAAAATTACGGAAAAAGACATCGAATCAAGCTGGGCTGGTGTACGTCCGTTAATTTATGAAGAAGGTAAGAGTGCATCTGAAATTTCTCGTAAAGATGAAATTTGGACTTCTGAATCTGGTTTAATTACAATCGCAGGTGGTAAATTAACAGGATACCGCAAAATGGCTGAAATGGTAGTAGACTACGTAACAAACTTACTACAAAAAGAAGGCCATAGTGCATATCCGAAGAGCACAACGAAACATATGCCAATCTCTGGTGGACATGTAGATGGCTCTAAAGGATTACCAGCATTTATCGCGAAAAAAGCAGGCGAAGGTACGAAATACGGTTTAACAACAGCACAAGCAGAAGAATTCGCGAAATTCTACGGCTCTAACGTAGACGTGCTGTTCGAATTAGCTAAAAAACATAAAGACGAAGCGAAAGAATACAACATGCCGCTAGACGTTCTAATCCCACTTGTATACGCAATGGATTACGAAATGACAGCAAAACCAGTTGACTTCTTCGTACGCCGCAGAGGCGCTGTATTCTTCAACATCCACTGGGTATACGAGTGGAAAGAAGCAGTAATCAACTACATGGCTGCGAAACTAGGCTGGAGCAAAGAAGAGCAAATGAAATACACAGCAGAACTAGAAAAAGCATTAACAGACGCTGTCATTCCTGTAGATCAACAAGAGCATGCAGCTGCATTAGCGTAAAATAGAGAAACACCTGAAGAGAAACTCTTTAGGTGTTTTTTTATCTTGACTAAAAATAAATAAAATGTGTTACAATGATGGTAGAGTATATAGTATGAATTTTGCATAAAATAAAGAAGACAGAAGCCTGAGAAACTTCTGCCTTTGTAACCTAACTTGTTATTGTGGTGGTAGTAGGTGCGGTTATAAGATAATTACATTAACGTTTTAGCCGAGAACCGCCCTTACCTTTTCCACGAAGTGAACTGGACCCGAAAAGTTAGACATATATTTAAGCAGCTAATAAGGATTGAATTCTGTATTTTACAGGAGGCAATC
>NZ_JAQFUL010000100.1:0-16011 GCF_027716265.1 Bacillus cereus group sp. Bc031 | reverse complement strand
AGTATTAATTTACGGGTCTCTTATTAAGGGAATTTAAAGCTGAAATAACAGCTTAAATATAATATACGAGGAGAAATGGCTATGAAATCAAAAAAATTCACACTGCTATTACTATCCCTACTACTCTTCTTACCTCTTTTTCTCACAAACTTTATTACTCCCAATGTCGCATTAGCAGATTCACAAAAGCAAGGTCAAAAAATTGTTGGGTATTTTCCTTCATGGGGCATTTACGGACGTAATTATCAAGTTGCAGATATTGATGCATCAAAGCTAACTCATTTAAACTATGCTTTCGCTGATGTTTGCTGGAATGGAAAACATGGAAACCCTTCTACTCACCCCGATAATCCAAATAAACAAACGTGGAACTGTAAAGAATCTGGTGTACCACTGCAAAATAAAGAAGTCCCTAATGGTACTCTCGTACTCGGTGAACCATGGGCCGATGTCACAAAATCTTATCCTGGCTCAGGTACAACTTGGGAAGATTGTGATAAATATGCCCGCTGCGGAAATTTCGGCGAACTAAAACGATTAAAAGCTAAGTATCCTCACTTAAAAACAATTATTTCCGTTGGTGGCTGGACTTGGTCTAACCGCTTTTCTGACATGGCCGCTGATGAAAAAACAAGAAAAGTATTCGCTGAATCTACAGTCGATTTCCTACGCGAATATGGATTTGACGGCGTTGATTTAGATTGGGAATATCCGGGCGTAGAAACGATTCCTGGTGGTAGTTATCGTCCTGAAGATAAGCAAAACTTCACCCTACTCCTTCAAGAAGTTCGAAATGCATTAACGAAAGCTGGTGCAGAAGATGGTAAACAATATTTACTAACAATTGCATCAGGTGCAAGCCAACGTTACGCTGATCATACAGAGCTAAAGAAAATCTCTCAAATACTGGATTGGATTAATATTATGACATATGATTTCCACGGTGGATGGGAAGCTACTTCTAACCATAATGCAGCTCTATACAAAGATCCAAATGACCCAGCAGCGGATACGAATTTTTACGTAGATGGTGCGATAAACATTTATACAAATGAAGGGGTTCCAGCAGATAAACTCGTATTAGGTGTACCATTTTACGGACGCGGGTGGAAAAGTTGTGGAAAAGAAAATAACGGACAATACCAACCTTGTAAACCAGGTAGTGATGGAAAGCTCGCTTCTAAAGGTACTTGGGATGACTATTCTACCGGTGATACAGGTGTGTACGATTATGGTGATTTAGCAGCTAATTATGTTAATAAAAATGGCTTTGTTCGCGGATGGAACGATGTGGCGAAAGTACCTTATTTATATAATGCAACTACAGGTACATTTATTAGCTATGATGACAACGAATCTATGAAATATAAAACAGGCTATATAAAGACAAAAGGTTTAAGTGGTGCAATGTTTTGGGAGCTTAGTGGTGACTGTCGCACAAGTCCAAAATATAGTTGTAGTGGACCAAAATTACTTGATACGTTAGTAAAAGAATTACTAGGTGGACCTATTACTCAAAAAGATATTGAGCCACCAACAAACGTAAAAAATATTGCTGTAACAAATAAAAATTCAAACTCAGTTCAATTAAACTGGACGGCATCTACTGATAACGTAGGAGTTACGGAATATGAAATTACTGCTGGAGAAGAGAAGTGGAGTACAACAACAAATAGCATTACAATTAAAAACTTAAAATCTAATACAGAATACAAATTTTCAATACTAGCAAAAGATGCTGCTGGGAATAAATCACAGCCTACTTCTATTATTGTAAAAACAGATGATGCTAACACAACACCTCCTGGTGGAAATAGCAATGCTACCTTTTCAGTCACTTCAAATTGGGGAAGTGGTTACAACTTCTCGATTGTAATTAAAAATAGTGGAACGACCTCTATTAAAAACTGGAAATTAGAATTTGATTATAACGGCAATTTAACGCAAGTTTAGGATTCTAAAATTAGTAGTAAAATAAATAGTCATTACGTAATTACGAATGCAGGATGGAATGGTGAAATTCCTCCCGGTGGATCGGTTACAATCGGAGGGGCAGGAACAGGTAATCCCGCCGAACTTGTAAATGCATCCATTAGCGAAAACTAAAGGTAACATCCCTTAATTATTTCACTAAAGTTTGAATTTAGGTTTAAGCACTCTTTCCTAAATTCAAACTTTTAATTTCATGAAAAATCACAAATTAAATTACAATAACTTATTATAATTATATTTAGTTTCTAATATGAAGTTCATGTGAAGTTCATCTGAATTTTACATGAATTTCCTTTCAGTGCTATTGTCTTCCTATAGTAATCACATTATCCTTTACATATAGGAATTATTTTTATTCCATTTCAAACTATCTATATATATAAAAGAAGATAGTCGCCTATTAGGGAAAGGCATCTAGTATTATTATAAATATAGACATAACAAAAGAAAAAGCACGCTTATAAGCGCACCATAAGAGTGCTTCTTCATACAATTCTCATGTAAGAGTTCTCGAAAATCATGTTAATCACAAAGAAAAGGCATTAGCTTATACAAGCTAATGCCTTTTCTTTGTAATTATTGTTCAGCGTTCCATTCTTCTATATTCCATACTTTTGTGATCCATGCTTCATAGAAAGACGGCTCATGTGAGACAAGTAAAACTGTTCCTGTATATTGTTGTAACGCTTCCTGCAAAGACTTCTTTGTTTCTATATCCAAATGATTAGTTGGTTCATCTAAAATTAAAACATTACTTTTCTTTACGATAAGTTCACATAAACGTACTTTCGTTTGTTCTCCTCCGCTTAATAAACGAATAGGTTTTAATACATGTTCTTCTTGCAATCCACACTTCGCTAACGCTTGGCGCACTTCTTTTTTTGTCATATCTGGTCGTTCTGCCCAAATTTTCTCTAATGGTGTTATTTCTGAAGCAAACTCTTCTTGTGCAAAATAGGCAGGATTTACTCGCTCGCCAACAGAAATTGAACCACTTAGCGGCTTTATTTGGCCTAATAACGTTTTTAACATCGTCGTTTTTCCAATTCCATTATGACCAACAATCGCTATCTTTTCTCCCTTTTTCACTTGTAAATTCAACTCTGGACATAACGGATCACTATAACCTATCCTTAGTTTCTCAGCTTGTAATATACGAGTTACTGGCTCCTCATAAACAGTAAAATCAAAACGGGATCGAGTTACATGATTAACCTTTTCAATCCTTTGCATTTTCTCTAATACTTTCTCTCGACTCTTAGCCTGTTTCGCTTTTCGAATTTTATTTTTTTGAATAAATATTTCTAACTGAGAGATTTCTTTTTGTTGTTTCGCATACGCCGATTGTAATTGTTTCTTTTGCACTTGGTAACTTTGCACAAACTTTTCATAGTTTCCTACGTATCGCTTCACTTTTCCTCCTTCTAGATGAAAAATAACATTTGTAATACTGTTCAAAAATAATTCGTCATGCGAAATGATTACATAAGCTTTTTCATATAGTCTCAAATATGATTGCAACCATTCTATATGAGCTGTATCTAAATAATTTGTTGGCTCATCTAGTAATAAAACATCAGCTTTTTCTAAAAGGAGCTTACCAAGTAATAACTTTGTTCGCTGTCCCCCACTTAACTTCGATACATCCTTTTTCAAACCTATTTCAAATAAACCTAAACCGATTGCTACTTCTTCAACTTCTGTATGAATGTGATAGAAATTAGAGCTTTCCAATATAGTTTGTAATTCTCCATACTTTACTAACAGTTTTTCTACTTCTCCTGCTCCATTCATTTCTTCAGCAATTTTTAACATTTCGTATTCAATCGCATACAAATCAGCAAATGCACTTTGCAAGTATCCCTCAATTGTCATCCCTTCTTTTAAATCCATATGCTGCTGCAAGAAACCTACCTTCACATGTGGAAACCATTCAATGTTCCCATCATCATGTATAAGTTCTCCTGTTAAAATCCTTAGCAATGTTGATTTTCCAATTCCATTTTGCCCTACTACCCCAACATGCTCACCCTTCAATATTCGAAAACATGCATTATATAAAATGGTTTTCTCACCATACGAATGACTTAAATTTTCTACCGTTAATATACTCATTATTTTCTCTCCTTTACTTATGATTCATAAGCTAAATAGAGAGAGCAACAGTATAAAGCCTTATTTAATTGTGCATATAAAAAATGGGTAAGGTGAATACACCTTACCCATTACATATTATCGTAAGAAAGGATTAAGGTTCTTTACCTGCTGTCTTCAATTTAGCTTAATCGATAAAAATGGGCAGACTTCTCCCATATCAAGCTAAAACCATTTGAAGAACAGTTGATAAAGTCATTTTATCCTTTCACTCCTTTAACATTTGTTATATTAAGAGTATAAACTACTCTGTTATATTCTATTCTCTACTTTTCTTTTTGTTCCTTCCCCATGTTATCGTTTTCTACATAAATTTCTTTATACATCTTTTCTAATGCATATGGACTTGTAAAGATGAGCGTTAACGATTTCCACATATAAATTCTTCTCTGTAATTCTATTCCGTATCCTTTACTCACCATACTTTTCACTTCTGAAATATGGTCTTCAGCTTGAAATTGTTGTACAGACTTCAATTCACCCGTTTTAAAATCTGTTAAAAGACCTATCACAACTCGTCCGTGTTCCTGTGATCTTTCTTCTAAATCAAACTGAATTGAATGAACAAAACCTAAAACGTGAAAAATTTGAGCATGTAAACCGACAACAGCACGCTGTTCCATTAAGGTGTAACACTCTCGTTTTAACACCTCTACCATTTCCAAGGAATTTCTATTAACTTTCATTTTGCCGACAAACATAATTTTTACAATATGAGCGACTGCCCCCATACTTTTTAATACACTCTCTAGAATTTCTACCGCGTCTTCTACATAACCATTTGAAATTATGGAATGAATAAATTCATCTAATACCGCTTGAAACTTTTTAATTAAATGTAAATCACGTAACTCCGGAACATCTTTTTTCAATTGATCTCGATCTTGAACCCACTTTAAAATTTCTGTCATTTCTTCTTCTTTTAATTCATGATGTTCCATACCATACTTCATTAATAAAATATGATTTTTTAATAAAGCTTTTCTTTCTTCAAGATTATCTGCCGTTAATTCATCTACTATTTTCTCTATAGTTTTCATCTTTCTCCCCCTATATAAAAAAGCCTCTTAACAGTAATCATACCAAAAACTGTTAAAAGGCTTTTTCTATTTTTTCATATAAGGAGCTAATACTCTCAAAATTTCTTCCTTATCTTTCTTTAACTCAAGTGATGTTAACATATCCATCGTTCTCGGCCTAGGTAATTTCACTTGTACCTCACCAACTATTGATGCTGGTCTTTGAGATAAAATAAATACGCGATCCGAAAGCAAGATTGCCTCATCTAAGTCGTGTGTAACCATAACGATTGTTTGCTTCTCTTGGTGCCAAGAGTTTAAAAGCCAGCTATGTACTTCCATTTTTGTAAAAGCATCTAATTTACCAAAAGGCTCATCAAGTAGCATAATTGGCTTTTCACATAAATATGTGCGCAGAAAACTAATTCTTTGACGCATCCCTCCAGACAATTCATCTGGATAATGGTCTGCATATTCATCTAGTTCAAACTGCTTTAATGCTTCCATTCCTTCTGTCAGCCTTTGTTTTTTCGGCTTCCCTTCAATTTCTAACGGAAGAACGATATTTTGTAAAGCTGATCGCCACGGTAGTAATAAATCCTGTTGCGGCATATAACTTACAATATCTTGCTCTTGTATTTGTTTATCGTTATACGTTACACTTCCACTTGTTGGATTTTCAACATTTGCGATCATATTTAATAGTGTACTTTTCCCGCAACCACTCGGTCCTACAAAAGACACAAATTCTCCCTCTCGTATAGAAGCACTAATATTTGCTAATACATTCTTGCCATCGAAAGATTTCACAATATCTTTTATTTGTAATCCACTCATTTTTCACTTGGAAGGAACTCATTTGTAAAGGCATCTTTCACATCAATTTTCTTCTTAATAACTTTGTTATCATATAAGAAATTCATGTAATTCGTCCAAACTTCTTCCTTCTGTACTCCCCACGCTTTTGCATCATCTTGATACTTCGTACTTAGCCATTTTTGACTTTCTTGTACTAAATCTTTATTTACATCTGGAACAGCTTTAATTAAAATATCGGCAGCTTCTTTCGGTTCTTTAATTGCAAAATTATAACCCTCTGTCGTTGCACTCATAAACTTTTTCACAAAGTCTTTATCTTGCTTCGTATGTTTTTCACTCGTAATCATAACAGGACTATAGAAATCAAGTGCTGGATCTAAGTCTTTCACCATAATCGTATTTAACTCTTTTCCTTGGCGCTTCGCTTCAATTCCATCCCATCCGTAATAAATCCATTCAAAGTCTGCATCACGACCAATTGATTTAAAGAAATCTGTTTGTCCTAAAATGATTTTTTCAACTTTATTAAAATCGGCTTGGTGCTTATCCATAATTGTCTTTAATGTCGCTTCTTCCGCTGGTCCTCCCCAGCCACCGTAACGTTTCCCTTCAAAATCTTTCGGTGACGTCATATTATCTTTCTTAAGCGATGCAAAAGCTGAAGTGTTATGCTGAATAATCGCACCTACAGATACAACAGGAATACCTTCCACACGAGCCAACGTTACATTTTCTTGTGCGCTTATTGCGAAGTCAGCTTTTCCCGAAGCTATCATTTGCTCCGCCGTCACATTATCACCAGGCTGAATGATTTCTACATCTAAGCCTTGTTTTTTATAATAATCTTTCGCTTGTGCTACATATAAGCCAGTATGATTCGTATTCGGAAACCAATCTAATACGACTTTTACTTTTTGATCTTTACTTGCACTTTCTTCTTTCTTCGCCGGATTACATCCAGCTACACCTACTGCTAATAAGGCAGCCAACATAACTTTTAAACCTTTTTTCATTTTCTGCCGTCCTTTCTATATATCCATGGTGCTGTTATTCTTGCCATAAACTCCACGATAAAATACAGACATAATGTCACCATTACAATAATTGCTGCAACACCAAATACTCGGGCTGTTAAAAAGGATTTCGTAGCCCTTGTAAGCATAACTCCTAATCCTTCACTGGCACCGAGCCATTCTCCAATAATCGCTCCCATTACGCTATATGTAACTGCAATTTTTAAACCGGAGAAAAAGTATGGAAGCACTGCTGGAAACTTTACTTTCTGGTAAACTTGCCATTTCGTTGCCTTCATCGTTTGCAACAACTTCAACATATTTTTATCTACCGTTTGAAAACCTTCTAAAATGCTAAGCGCAATCGGGAAGAAACAAACGAGTATGACTACCATTACTTTCGGTAGCATTCCATATCCAAACCAAATAATAAATAACGGTGCAAGTACAACGATTGGAATCGTTTGCGAAATAACAAGCAACGGATTTATTAAAATACGAAATAAAGGGATAACGTCCATAAGAATTGCAATGCTTGTCCCAATTAAAATCGCAAAGAACAGTCCAATTATAACCTCTTGCAGCGTCTGCATCATATTCGGTAATAGTAAATCTTTCATTCCAATTAATTCTTGAACAATGGCAGAAGGCTTCGGTAAAATCCACGGTTCAATTTTAAATACTGAAACAGATCCTTCCCATATCGCAATGAGAAGGATAAGCCAAATTACTGTAATTATTTTAGATTGCTTCTGGTTTTGCATATTCATCACGGTACTTCCAAACTTTTTCATCTATCGTTACACCAGTGCTTGGACGATAATGGATTTTAATAGAAGTAATCACTTCTTCTGCTCCAGCGTCCACACAAGCTTGTTGTGCACGTTTAATGATATCAAGAAGTACATCTAATTCTCCTTCCAGCGTCGTTTCCATTACTCCTACTTCATAACGAACTCCCGATTGTTGTACAACCTCAATCGCTTTATCAACAACAGAATACACATCTTTGTTCTTTGCTTGTGGTACTACTGAAAACGAAATTGTAACTTGTTGTGACATAATAAAATCCCCCTTATGAAATTAAATTTTAAAACAAGAAAAGGCTTTCCTACTGCGTAGGAAAGCCTTTTATGCAAGTTATTATAGAATAACATATGCTACATCACTTTAAGTAACTCCCTACGCTGGCATTATCCAGATCAGGTTGAGGGTCGATGTTTGCTCACATCCTCTCAGCCAATTGGCTCCCCGGTCCTTAATTCGTTTTCATTGTAGCATGATTTATTTTATTGAACAAACAAAAGCATGTATAATCATTTCATTTAACTTTTGAATTCCCCAATTAACTCTTGTAACTCCTGTGAGAGCCAGCTTAAAGAACTGGCTAATTCAGCAATATCCTGTACAGACATTTCCTGTTCTTTCATGATTTCTTCAACATTACTACTACTATTCGCATACTTATTTGCAATAAGTGATAGTTCATTTACAACACGAACAATATTTTGGCTATTTTGCAATATATTATTTGAATTGCTAGAAACAACTCCAACTTGATTAGTAACAGTTTGTGCTGATTTCGAAATTTTTTCAAAGAAAGCACCACTACTTTCAACAAGTTTCATTCCAGACTCTACTTCTTTTGAGGTTTTTTGCATTGAAACAACAGCTTCTTCCGTTCCTGCTTGTGTTTCCCCTATTAATTTTGCTATATCTTTTGCTGATGCTTCCGTCTGCTCTGCTAATTTACGCACTTCATCAGCAACAACGGCAAATCCCTCTCCTGTTTCCTCAGCACGTGAAGCTTCAATAGTAGCATGTAAAGCTAGCGAATTCGCTTGATTTGAAATACTTGTAATTACAGTTACAATATCACTAATTTCTTTTGATCTTACTTCCAAAGAATAAATGATAGAAGATAAATCTTGTACTGCATTTTGTATTATGTTCATTTGATTCATCGTCTGTTCAATAATACCATTTCCTTTTTCTGAATGATGCTTCGTACCTTCAGACTCTTTCGTCATTTGTTTTGCAATATTAGTTATCTCTTCCATCCTATCTTCCATTTCATATACAATATCTAAATACTTTGGTACTGACGTTTCTTGCAATTGAACGCCAGCCCTTAACTCAACTATAGAACTTACGATTCCTTGGACTGCCATGCTATTTTCTTTCGTACTCACTGACAATTCTTGTGAAGATGAGGAAACCTGTTCTGCTGTCTGCTTCACTTTATCTATAATTCCTTTAAACTTCTCGATGGTATTATTAAAATACGCATTAATAATACCAATATCATCTGGTCTTTCCTCTAATTTAATACTTAAATCACCTTCACCAACTCTGCGTAATCCTTCACGTAAATCCCGCAATGGAGCAAGTGCGTTACGTACGATTAAGAATTGAATAACAGTTGCAATTAAAACAGAAATACAAATAAACATTAAACCTTGTATAATGAATTTTTCCTTTGTAATAGGAACAATAGAAGCATCTACATCGGCTGCAACAATTGCCACAATATTTCCGTCTCCATCTTTAATTGGCTCTAATATCGTTACCCATGATCCTAATAGCTCTTCATATACTACTGTCATGTTTGCTTTTTTCGTGCTCATTACCTTATCGTATGCTTTCATCCAAAGATCTGGTTGTTTATAATATTCTCCCGGCCTTACTTCAACAACATTTGCTAACTCTGTAGACAAATCGACGATTAATAACTCACCTTTTTCATTTTCTTTTGCTCCAACAATATAGATTTGTCCAACGCTATTCAATTCTTCCGTTGCTTCATCTAATTTCTCTGTTAACTTCTCTCTCTTTTCTCTTTGTGCCACTGGATCCTTTGTAACATCTCTCACTATTTCTTCGTCTAATTTATGTAATACCGTATCTCCTGTTTCAAAAGAATGCCTTTCAAATATAGACATCATGCTATTTTGAAACATGTTAAAACTTAACGCTCCCATAGTACCAACAAGCGTCAAAATAACTAACACAGTTAACAATACATTCTTTTGAAGAAATGATAGCTTGTGCCAATATTTTTTCATTCACATCACCTTTCTTAATTAACTTAATATAAAGGAAAACTATTAAAATAGAAACCTTATCAACAACTGATAAGGTTTCTCATTTGTTTGCAAATAAAAAAAGACCAATGAAAAAGCATTGGTCAAGACCAACCCTATCCGTCCGGTAACTGGCTAGCGTAGCCTTTCGGCCTTAGCTCCTGTAGTTTTGCGTCCTAATGTTTCCACCAGTTTGCCTTTCTCGCTGAACGAGTTGAACGATATGGGAGTTCTATGAGAATTACATTATTCTCTATCAAAGATTACAACATAAAAATTAAAATGTCTACCTATTTAGAGATACAAATGCAAAGTTTTAATGTATTATTTTTTCGAAATAATTTAACAAAGTACGTGAATGTTACATTTCTTGTGTTATATAATAAAAAATGTATATAACACAAGGATTGTTTTGAGTATTTATTTTAATTTTCATTTAAATTAAATTATTCGAATATATCTTAACTAATGAATTTCGGAGGTAGTTTATCATGTTTTGGCTACAATTTCTTACGTTACTACTCTGCATCTTTATTGGCGCACGCCTAGGCGGAGTTGGTCTAGGGGTAATGGGTGGCGTTGGTATGGCAATACTTGTTTTCGTCTTCCACTTACAACCTACAGCTCCTCCTATTGATGTAATGCTTATGATTTTAGCAGTAATTACAGCTGCTGGTGCACTCCAAGCCGCTGGAGGAATGGAATACCTTGTTCATCTGGCTGAGAAAGCATTACGAAAAAATCCAAAACGCATTACATTCTTTGCTCCAATTGTTACTTATTTATTCACACTTTGTGCGGGAACTGGTCACGTTGCTTATTCTGTACTTCCTGTTATCGCAGAAGTCTCTCGCGAATCTGGAATTAGACCAGAACGACCAATGTCAATTGCCGTAATTGCTTCCCAACAAGCAATTACAGCTAGTCCTATATCAGCTGCAACAGTTGCACTTTTAGCAATGTTAGCTGACTATAAAATCACTTTATTAGATATTTTAAAAGTAAGTATCCCTTCTACTTTTATCGCTTGTATGGTAGCTGCATTTGTTGCTAGCAAAATGGGGAAAGAATTAAATGAAGACCCTGAATACTTAAAACGATTAAAAGAAGGAATGATTCCTAAGATTGAAGAGAAAAAAGAATTTGTTGGTGTAAAAGGCGCTAAATTATCAGTTATCCTTTTCTTAGTAGGAACTTTTCTTGTCGTACTTCTTGGTTCATTTGAAGTACTTCGTCCAGGATGGATAGTTGATGGGAAGTTAGCCCGTCTTTCCATGCCAAACACAATTGAAATGGTTATGTTAACGATTGCAGCTCTTATTATTATTTTCTGTAAACCAAATGTAGAAAGCATCGTGTCTGGTAACGTCTTTAAAGCGGGGGCAACAGCAGTTGTTGCTATTTTCGGTATCGCTTGGATGGGAGATACTTTCTTTAACGGAAACTTAAATATGATTCAAGGATCAATTCAGCATCTAGTAACAAGTGCGCCATGGCTATTTGCCATCGCATTATTCATTCTATCTATTTTACTATATAGCCAAGCCGCAACAGTACGTGCTTTAATGCCACTTGGATTATCACTCGGTATTCCACCAGCACTACTAATCGCGATGTTCCCTGCAGTAAATGGATATTTCTTCATTCCAAACTACGGAACAATCGTTGCTGCCATTAACTTTGATCGTACTGGCACAACTGGCATTGGTAAATATGTTTTAAATCATAGCTTTATGATTCCAGGACTAATCGCAACATTCACTTCTATCGGAATTGGAATGCTCTTAATATCAATTATGTTTTAAAGAAAAAGCACAAACCTACAAATTTACAGGGTTTGTGCTTTTTTAATCAAACGTTTGTTTAAATATTTTTAGCTGTCCATTCTTCCATTATGTTCTTTAATATTTGTGTAAAATCCGCTGGGAAAAGATGCCCCAAACCTTCTCTCACAATTAATTTACAGTCCACATTATATTCCTCAAACATAGACATTAATTGAAGTGTGTTTTCATAAAATGGATCTTTGTCTCCCGTAACAATATATCCTTCTACATTCGTTATATCATTTGATACAACTATACTTTCAATTTCCTTAACATCTCGAATAGCAGGTATAACTGCAATAAATTTTTGAGTCGCTGACATATTCTTTAACGCTAACTCTATCGCTATATTTCCCCCTTGAGAAGCTCCCGCGATGATGATGTCCTCCAAGTTATATTTATTTACAAAATCATTAAAAGTTTTCATAACGTCTTTTATAGCTATTTCATGATTATCCCAGCTATACGACTTCATTCCATGTATTTGTGAGGATTGGGAAAAACCTAATATATACTCATGTAGTATTTCTTCTTCACACCAATATGGTGCAAAATCATCTATATGTGATCCTCTCCAATGTAAAGAAAATAGTCCAGCCTTCGCTTTTTCATTTCCATAAGTAAATAACTTCGGGTTAGCTGTTAGCTGCTGTTTCTTAAAGATTTCTTCACACTTTTTCACTATCATTTTAAAAGCTGTCTTCTCTCGTAATCCCTTTAAATCTTCATCCTGCATAAGTGTATGTGGATTCCACCAAATCCCCTTTTCTAAAGCTTCGTTTAAACTAACAATTGCTTCCTCATACTTACCTTCTGCCGAAAATGCACACGCTTCCCAAAAACTAGTTTTTTCTATTCTTTCAGGAAACTCCCTTTTTGCTTTATCTATGCATCTATAAATCGCTTCGAATTCCCTTTTTTCGAATAAACGAAACAACTCATTTTGCAACTCTACAAACTGTTTCCTTTTCAAACAATCCTCCCCCTTTTTCTAACTACCGATATCAAAAAATAAAAAGCTATGTAGCGTTTTAATACTACATAGCCTTCTTCTACAAACTCTTACTTACTTCCTCTACTAGCCTCTTCGTACTTTCATACGCAGATTCAGCTAAACTAATCGCTGAAATAACTGAAACACCATCCGCACCTGCTTCTATAACCGAAGCGGTATTTTCAATTGAAATGCCCCCAATTCCGACAATCGGTATTGTAATTCCTTGTTCTCTAAAATGAGCTAAACCTTTCGTTCCTTGCACTGCTTTCGTATCTTTTTTCGTACTCGTTGGAAAAATAGGTCCTACACCTAAATAGTCAGCCCCATTTTCAATTGCCCAGCGTGCTTCTTCAATTGTATGTGTAGATACACCAACAATCTTATCACCCATTTTTTCACGAACAGAGGTAATTCCTTCATCATCTTGCCCAACATGCACGCCATCTGCATCTAACTCGAGAGCTAGTTCCACATCATCATTTACAATGAACGGTACACCGTACTCCTTACAAATTGCTTGTAGTTCTTTTGCAAAACAAATGCGTTTCTCTTCCGTTAAAGCGCCTTCCCCCTTTTCACGAAATTGAAAAATTGTTATACCACCTTCAAGTGCCTCTCTCAATACTTGCAGTGGATCCTTCGTACAATTGTTACTTCCCATAATAAAATATACGGATAACAACCTAGACATTTCTGACTTTGAAATACGTGACATTTATTTTCCCTCCTTACTATATAACCTCAATTTCCCCATACTTCTCTATATCACCTGAAGTCGTATTCGCTAACTGATTCAAAAATTCAATTTGAAAACTACCAGGTCCTTTTTCCACTGTCTTAGCGGCTGCCAGTTCTGCCGCTACCCCATAAAACGTTAATGCCGCTACCGCTGCCTTTACATAATCCTTTTCTACCGCTACAAATGCTCCTATTACAGAAGTTAGTAAACAACCAGTTCCCGTAACTTTCGTTAAAATAGGATGGCCATTTCGAATAACAATCGTTCGCTGCCCATCTGTAACAACATCTTCTTTCCCAGTAATTACCGCAACTGTATTCAATTCATCCGCTGCCTGCTTTGCAATACTTACGACATTACCATTTCCAGCACCAGCGTCTACCCCTTTAATTTCCCATCTCTCATTAATAACGTTCGCTATTTCAGCTGCATTTCCGCGAATAATCGCTAATTCAATTTCAGCCGGAATATGTCTCGCAACTTCTGTTCGATACGATGTTGCTCCTGCACCAACTGGATCAAACAGTACTGGTACATTGTTCACATTTGCTGATTTACCGGCAAGTAACATTGCTTCTACTTCTTCCGGACGAAGTGTTCCCATATTTAATACTAACGCTCCAGCAATGCTAGCCATTTCTGCCACTTCTTCTTTTGCATACGCCATTACAGGCGATGCCCCTAACGCTAACAAACCGTTAGCTGTAAAATTTGTTACAACAACATTTGTAATATTATGAACGAGCGGATTAGATTCTCTCACCAAATCCACTACTTTACTAATTTCTTTCCTATTCATCCTTCTCATCTCCTAACTATAGTTATGGGAGATACACAAAAAGGCACTTTGCGCGTACGCAAAGTGCCTGAACATGTGCTTTTACACTCTCCCTACGCTGGCATTATCCAACAGGTTCAAATGGTCAATGACGGACTAGTCATACTCTCAGTTTGTATCCACAACTCCCATGTGTTTAGTATTCTTCTACTTCAAAGTCTACTCTTATTCTAGTAAAATAACAAGTTCTTTACTTTTCTATTTAATATAGAAGCAACTAATAAAACAATACGCATAATAACTATCTATTTCTCACAGTCTCATCATGGTGCATATTATGTTCTGTCACGATCATTCACTTTCAAACAGATGTTATCCCATTAAAAAACGTTCAAATCTGGAGCGAAACTGAATCTCAAGAAGATGTATGCTATAGTTAACGTATGGAAATTTGAAAGGATGTTTTAAATATGTCAAAAAGCGTTGTAATCGCTGAAAAGCCTTCCGTTGCACGAGATATTGCACGTGTACTGAAGTGCGATAAAAAGGGAAACGGCTACCTTGAAGGTAGTAAATATATTGTAACTTGGGCTTTAGGTCATCTCGTTACATTAGCAGATCCAGAAAGCTACGATGTGAAATATAAAAAGTGGAATTTAGAAGATTTACCGATGCTACCTGAGCGTTTGAAATTAACAGTTATTAAACAAACAGGGAAACAATTTAATGCTGTAAAAAGTCAGCTACTTAGAAAAGATGTAAATGAAATTATTGTAGCGACAGACGCTGGGTTATCTCTATAAAATATGCCTGTACAAAAATCCTAGAACATACCTAATCCTTTGTTTAATAAAGGCTATTTACTTTTTTATAATTGTACATAGTACTAAGAAAAAGGAAGATAATATAAAGCACTTTATATTCTAATTTAATCCAAGTGATATAGCTAATTTGATTCAATATATAATTAAAGAAATATTAATTCGTATATACTTTAAAACTATTTAAATGAATTTATCTATTCTACAAGCAAGTGATCCCGTCAAAATCCTTTGCCGATACGTTTAATTATTAGAGTTTGCTTCATTTTTACGACCGCCAAAAGATAATATACTCCTTGGTGTGTTACACATAGGATCAATGCAAGGATTACTACTTTTGAGGCCACTCTTCATTTTAGCATTTGAAATAAGTTATATGAGACAATTTAGACTTAGGGAAATCAACGATAAAGTGCAATTAATTAAGATAAGCCTCTCCACAAATTTGGGGTATTCTGTATTTTTTTGTAATTTCTGATTTGTAAAAAATTTATTAAAATAAAGCAATAACAGCCTTATGGCTTTTTTTATACGCATTTAAAATAACTTTTCTTTTAATGATATTACCACCTTCCTGATTCGATACCATCAATATTTACAAAAAACAACATACGAAGCTAGTAAAATAAAAAAGCCACCAAAGGGTGGCTGAGTAATTAAATTATATAACTTTTGTCGACTAATGACGGAGATAATGTCAACAACGATTCAAATTTCCCCAATTTCAACGAAATGAAATTCCCCATTATGAACGGCTAAATCGTTGTTTG
>NZ_JAQFUL010000099.1:0-16139 GCF_027716265.1 Bacillus cereus group sp. Bc031 | reverse complement strand
TCGAGCTCCGATAGAATATCGAATCTCGATGGCTGCTTAGTCTTTTTAATGCTGTCTACTTGACAGGGATAAGACCAACCTAAGGCCTTTTTATTTTTATCGCAAACTATTATACTGCGCTATAAATTAGATTTATTGTTTATATGACCTCACATCTAAATTGTAAAATACGGTTCACTTTATAAAAAAATGTCATACAACCTCATAGTCTCCTCATAGATTTCCATATAGAATAGAAGTATATAGTTTGCTATAAAAAGGAGTTGATCGTAATATGTCAAAAAAATTATATAAATCCGAAACTGATAAAATGCTATTTGGTATATGCGGTGGTTTAGGAGAATATTTTGATATTAGCTCTACTCTCATTCGCATACTTTGGGTCATTGCAGTTTTATGTTTTGGGACGGGGTTTTTAGTTTATTTTATTTGTTTATTACTTATGCCACGCTCTTACTAATAACATTCTTTCGTATATTTGAGCATAGTGTATACAAAATCCCCTATAGATTTTTCTATAGGGGATTTTTTCATGAAGAATATTTCATCGTTAAATGTAATACCGCCACTTCATCTTCTTCATTCTTATAACTATGTTTCTTATTCGCTTCAAATTGAATAGAGTCAAACTCATTTAATTCGTAAACATCGCTTTCTACTTGAATCGATACTTTCCCTTTCATTACCGTTACAAGCTCAATAGCACCTTCATGATGAGCTTCTGGTTCATATATACTATTCGACCTTAAACAAGCACGGTGCATTTCCATACCCGTTTCTTTCGTATAACGGAACATTGTTTCTAAATGCCATGCTTGTCCTACGTCTACTGCAAATCCTTCTCCGCAGCGCGCAACCGCTACAGGTTCTCCAACAACCATCAATCTCGATAAAGGAATCGATAACCCTTTCGTTATTTTCCAAATGACAGCTAACGTCGGATTCGTTTCGCCTCTTTCAATCTTTCCTAATGTTAATTTACTAACCCCTGTTTTTTGAGCTAATTCTTCTAAACTTAATTTTTGTTCATTTCGAATTTGCCTTAATAACTGACCTACTTGCTGAATGACTTCTTTCGTTTGCATATCTTCATGTTCTTTCATCTATAAAACCACCTTAAAATATAAAATAGTTTACTTTTATATAGATAAAGTATATTATACTATACATAATCATTAAATTCCGAAAGGAGTGCTATACTTCATGCGCGCAATTTTATTAGGCCTTTTATCATCAGCCTTTTTTTCCGCAACTTTTATTATAAATCGAGCGATGAATGTATCTGGAACGAGCTGGGCTTGGACAGCTTCCTTCCGTTTTTTATTTGCTCTCACTATTTTATTCCTTATCGTTTTATTTCGCAAAAACTTAAGGGAGTTATGGGAAGAATTAAAGAAACATCCATTGGCTTGGATCGGGTGGGGTTCTGTTGCTGGTATTGGTTTCTATTCTTTATTAAGTTTTGCAGCTGTCTTTTCTCCAGCTTGGCTCGTTGCTGGAACTTGGCAAGTTACTATATTAGCAGGTTTACTACTCTCGCCATTATTTTTCGTTAAAATAGAAACGAAATCAGGTACGAAACTTGTACGCGGAAAAATTCCACTTCGTAGTTTATACGTTGCATTATTTATTTTACTTGGTGTAATTTGTATGCAAACAACTGCTGCAGGTCACATTACAATAACTCAGTTCATTTCAGGGTTTTTACCTGTCGTGTTAGCTGCTTTCTTATATCCGTTCGGTAACCGAAAAATGATGGAACTTGTTGGCGGGCGTCTTGATACATTCCAACGTGTATTAGGAATGGCAATAGGCAGTCTTCCTATAACAATTTTACTTGGTATATACGGATTTTCTACTACTGGTATTCCAACATCAAGCCAAATGCTACAAGGATTTTTGTTAGCATTATGTTCTGGCGTTATAGCGACAATGACATTTTTCTTTGCTACTGACTTAGCCAAAGATAATCTCGCTCTACTTGGAGCTGTTGAAGCAACGCAAGCTGGAACGATGGTCTTTACCGTGCTTGGCGAAATTGTTTTCTTAAATGGTTCATTTCCTGGCGGGCTTTCCCTACTTGGAATGATTATTATTATGTTAGGAATGGTTGCAAATAGCATTTTAAACCGTTCTGTTCCAGTCGTTAAACAGAAAAAAACAGCATAAAAAAAGAGTATGGTTCTGTAACAAAGAACTATACTCTTTTTTATTGTCTCCCTATTGCGCCTTATCAGAATAGTATTTCATTAACGGTTTATACTAAAACCTATGTTATAATACGGTTCATGCGCAACAATAGGAGGTAAATTATGTTAAAAAAAGCAATCGCTGAATTTATTGGTACGTTTGTACTAGTATTATTCGGAACTGGAGTAGCTGTCATTGGCGGCGGAATTGAAGGAATTGGAACATTAGGAATCGCTATGGCTTTCGGTCTATCTATTGTGGCTATGGCATATAGCATCGGAACAATTTCTGGATGTCACATTAACCCAGCAGTATCAGTAGCTATGTTCATCAATAAAAGAATGAACGCTATGGAACTTTGTTATTATGTATTAGCTCAAATTTTAGGTGGTTTATTAGGAACTGCAACGTTAGTAACAATTTTAAAATCTGCTAAAACACCTTTAGATAATTTAGGACAAAACGGTTTTGGAACTCTTGGTTTATCTGGAGCATTTCTAGTTGAATTTATTTTAACTTTCGTATTCATTTTAGTGATCGTTGCTGTAACAGGTAAAAAAGGAAGTTCTTCTCTAGCAGGATTAGTAATTGGTTTCACATTAGTTTTAGTTCACTTATTAGGTATTCCTTCCGTTAACTGGAACTTCTGTTAACCCAGCTCGTAGTATCGCCCCAGCTTTATTCGCTGGCGGAGAAGCCCTTTCTCAACTATGGGTATTCATCATCGCACCAATTCTTGGTGGTATCGTAGCAGCTATCGTAGGTAAATTCATTTTAAATACTGAAAAATAGAATTTTCAATATTTCTGAATAAAAAAAGGCGAGCCCTCATTATGAGGATGCTCGCTTTTTTACTCTTTCATTTTAGACTTTAAATTTGTAACTAGTTGATCTACCGTTACATTTGCAAGTACATTTTCCATCGCTTCTTGTGCTTGCATTAAAATAATTTCTAATACTGATTGAATATTAGCTCCTACTGGACATTCAATGTTGGGATTTTCATGGAAGGAAAATAGCTGTCCTTCTTCTACAACTTCCACTGCTTTATATACATCAAGTAATGTAATTTCTTCTAAATCACGAGCAAGTGTCGTACCACCTTTACCAGCTTGTACATCAACAAGTCCTGCTCTCTTCAACATTCCTGTAATGCGACGAATCACAACTGGATTTGTATTCACACTACCGGCAATCCATTCAGAGGTACAGCGAGAGTTTCGATCTATCGCAAGTAATGTCAGCATATGAACACCTACTGTAAAACGACTACTAATTCCCATCTGCACACCCTCCTTTTTATTCATTCTATTAAAAGACGACTCTTATTATTATATACTATTTTTAATTTATACATAAAGAAAAAGCATGATTTCATTAGGAAATCATGCTTTTCTCTCATTATTGACGCTTTATAAATTTCGCTAAGTCTTTAAATTTCACTTTGTCTGAGTAATTCATTACACCATTTACGTAAATGCGGCTTGTAACAGCACTTAATATACCGATTGTCGCTAAAAGCCCCGCCAATGTTATCATAATTTCTAACATACCAGTTTCGCCAGCTACAAAGCGAGAGAATGTAACCATCGGGGTAAAGAATGGAACATAAGAGCTTATAACAACGATAGTACTATTTGGGTCACCTAATGATTTAAGACTTATAAAGAATGCTGCAATTATTAAAATTGAAATCGGTAGCATTACACCTTGCAAATCCTCAGTCTTAGAAACAACCGCACCAGCAGCTGCATACATCATCGCATACAGGAAATATCCTGTAACAAAATAAATTAAGAACATACCGATTATTTTTGCATCTAACTTTGTAACATCAATTACGCCAAATAATGAACCATTTTCTAAATCTATCCACCCTAGTAAATAAGGAACTAAATAACCACATGCTAATATGATAAGTTGCAATAACGCCGTTGAAACAACCGCTAAAATTTTTGCATACATCATCGTAAGAGGTTTTACTTTCGGAATCATAACTTCCATAACGCGAGAAGCTTTTTCAGAAGCAATATTCATCGCAATTGTGCTTCCGAACGCAACAATAAACATATATAAAGCGAATATGAAGAAATATGCAATTCCGGCAGAGGCAGAACGATCTTTTATTGCTTCTTGTTTCACGGAAATGTCCGTTTGTAATTGTTGTGCAATTTCTGGTGAAACATTATGCTTAGCAACAGTTACCGCCATATATTGCCCCTTTAAATAACTACCTATAATTGTAGAAGTTGTTTCACTAGCGAACCCATTAAACATATACGTAATTTCTGGAACTCCATTCTTTTCAGTTACACGAAACAAGCCGTCTAACTCGCCTTCTTCTACTTGTTTATGTAGTTTATTGAAATCTTCTTTTGAACCAATTGTTAATTTAGCTGATGGTAATAACTTAGTTAACTCTTCTTTTTGGATTTTATATGTAGAACTCTCTGACACAACTGCAATTTTATCTTTATCCTTATTTTTATCATTATTTGAAGTAAGATGATTGAACGCAAAAATTCCAAAAACAATTAAAAATAAAATTGCGCTCATAATTAATGATTTTTTAGATAAAAATGCTTCTCTAAAATAAAATGAAAATACGTGAGAAAATTTACGCATCGTTATTTCGCCCTCTCTACAAAGATTTCGTTTAACGTCGGCTCTAACATCTTAAATTGTCGTAAGGTAACACCTTGTTCTTGTAATTGTTGTAAAATGTTTAGAGCTTCTGCATCATCTTGTACTCGCACATAAAGAAGGCCTTGTTGTTTTTCATACGATACATGTATAGCTTCTAATCCCTTCTCATTCACTTCTGTATCTTCAATCGTTAAATTACGAAAACCATATTGTTTTTTAATATCACTTAACTGGCCTTTTACGACTGCTTCGCCTTTTTTCAAAATACATACATGTTGGCAAAAAGCCTCTACTTGTTCCATACGATGACTAGATAAAATAATTGTCTTTCCGCTCTGTACTTGTTCTTCAATAATGCTAGCTAACATTCCAGCATTCACTGGATCCAGTCCGCTAAATGGCTCATCTAAAATGAGAAGTTCTGGATTATGAAGAAGAGCAGCAATTAATTGAATTTTTTGCTGGTTCCCTTTTGAAAGCTCTCCTGCTGTTTTAAATTTATATTCTGGTATTGCTAATCGATCTAACCAATGATCAATAGCAAGATCTACTTCTTTTTTCGTCATTCCTTCTAATCTACCAAAATATCGCAACTGGTCTATTACTCTACTTTTAGTATATAAACCTCTTTCTTCTGGTAAGTATCCTATCGTTACCCCACTAGTCCCAAATGGTTTTCCATCCCATGTAATAGAGCCTTCATTAGGCGTTAATAATCCGAGAAGCATTTTGATTGTCGTTGTTTTTCCTGCACCATTTCGTCCAAGTAATCCTAACACTTCACCTTTTGGTAACGAAATTTGCAAGCCGTTAACTGCTTTTGATTCCCCAAATTGTTTCGTTAAGTTTTGAATTTGTAAACTCAAAGTATAAAGCCTCCCCTTTAGTATCATTCATACTCTCTTTCAAAGACTATGTTTATTCAGGATAAAATATAGCACTACACTCCATCCTCTTATTATGTAGCATCTCTCTAATCCATCATTTGTTTCATTTAGTTAAAATTGTAAATAAAATTACATAGTTTGTCAATTATTATTGTCATTTCGACAATTAAACTTGTCAAAATAATTCCCATCATTTTTTCTCATCTTTCTAATATAGGACATACTACTATATATACAAAAGACAATATGCAAATGTTCATACAAAAAATATTATTTTTCGATATATAATATTAACTGGTTTTCTAACATCAAGGAGGGTACATATGAAGGTGAAAAGGGGCATTACCACTTTATTATCTGTAGCGGTTCTATCTACATCACTTGTAGCATGTTCAGGAACACAAGAGAAAACAGTGGCGAAAGAAGAGAAAGTAAAATTAACAGACCAGCAATTAATGGCTGATTTATGGTATCAAACAGCCGGTGAAACGAAAGCACTGTACTACCAAGGATACAATATCGGTCAATTGAAACTTGATGCAGCTCTTGCAAAAGGGACAGAGAAAAAACCTGCTATCGTACTTGATTTAGATGAAACTGTTTTAGATAATAGTCCTCATCAAGCAATGAGCGTAAAAACAGGCAAAGGCTATCCATATAAATGGGATGACTGGATTAATAAAGCTGAAGCTGAGGCCCTTCCAGGTTCAATTGATTTCTTAAAATATACAGAGTCTAAAGGAGTAGACATTTACTACATCTCAAATCGTAAAACGAACCAATTAGATGCAACAATTAAAAATCTTGAGCGTGTAGGCGCTCCTCAAGCAACAAAAGAACATATATTACTACAAGATCCGAAAGAAAAAGGAAAAGAAAAACGACGTGAACTCGTTTCTCAAACACATGATATCGTCTTATTCTTCGGTGATAACTTATCTGACTTCACTGGTTTTGATGGAAAGTCTGTAAAGGACCGAAACCAAGCAGTCTCAGATTCAAAAGCACAATTTGGGGAGAAATTTATTATTTTCCCAAATCCAATGTATGGCGATTGGGAAGGCGCTTTATATGATTATGATTTCAAAAAATCAGATGCAGAAAAAGATAAAATCCGTCGTGACAACTTAAAATCATTTGATGCAAAATAAAGAGGATGGCATTCGCCATCCTCTTTATTTTACTTTCTCTGTTAAAGGCAAGATAAACACTTCTACACGCCTATTTTTCGCCTTTCCTTCTTGTGTATCATTTGGAGCAATTGAACGGTATTCTCCGTAACCAATTGCACTAAATTTTTCTGGTTGTAATTCTTTATTTTGGAGCAATACTTGCATAAAATTAACTGCCCGCTGCGTACTTAATTCCCAATTTGATGCAAATTGGGAATTTGCAATAGGGACATTATCTGTATGACCAGATACTGTAATTTCACGAGGTGACGCTGAAACAAGTAAGCTAGACATTTCTTTCGCAATCCCTAGTGATTCTAACTTCACATCTGCTTTTCCGGAATCAAACAGTACATTCTCTAATATTGTCACCATTAATCCCTTTTCAGTTAATTTAGTTTGAAAAGAAGAGGATAATTGTTTCTCATTAATATATTGATCAATCTTTTTTTGTAATGCTTTCAATTCATCCATTTCTTTTTTTTCTTTTTCTCTAGCTTCTTCTTGTTTTTTTGCTTGTTCTGCCTCAAGGCTACTTGCTGATAATTCCTTTTCATCATTTGGCTTCTGATCACTTAAAAATTCTTTGTTACCGGTTCCACCTGCTAGTTCGCTTCGAAACGCTACTGCCATCTGTTTAAACTTCGCTGCATCTATACTACTCATTGCGAATAAAACGATAAACAGTGCAAATAACAACGTTAACATATCAGAATATGGAATTAACCACGTTTCATCGATATGTTCCTCATGTTTTTTCTTTTTGCCTCTTCTATTTTTCTTACTCCGCATTTTTCTCTGCTCCTTTTTCTAGCTTTTTACGCTCAGTCGCAGATAGTGAACCTAAAATGCGGTTCTTCATAATAAACGGATATGTACCTTCTTGTAACATTAATAAACAATCAATAATTAAACGCTTTTTTTCGATTTCAGCTGCAGATTTTTGTTTTAACTTATTAGCAAATGGATGCCATAATACATAACCTGAAAAAATACCAAAAATCGTCGCAATAAACGCACCTGAAATAGCATGTCCTAACTTTTCAATATCAGTTAAATTACCAAGTGCAGCTACAAGACCGATAACAGCACCTAAAACCCCTAATGTTGGTGCATATGTACCAGCTTGAGAAAAAATTGCAGCTCCCTTTGCATGCCTTTCCTCAATTGCTTCTAATTCAGCTTCTAAAATCTGTTCTAAATCTTCTGCAGATACGCCATCAATTACAAATTTCATACCACGTAAAAGAAATTCATCTTGAATTTTGTCTAATTGTTGCTCTAAAGACAAAATACCGTATTTTCTACTTTCTGATGTCCAATGAACAAATAATTCTAGCAACTGTTCATAACTTAAATCCTTTTTATTTGAACCAAAAAGAACTTTAAATAATTTTGGAACTCTTTTTAGTTGATTCATCGGAAAGGCTATACATACTGCAGCAAATGTACCGATAAAAATAATTAATGCTGCGGCAGGATTCAATAAGGCTGTTACGTCAGCGCCCTTGACGACCATCCCTACTACCACTGCTACAAATCCTAAAATAAGTCCAATAATTGTTGCAAAATCCATTCCCATTCACTCCTAGTCTATACAAGAAGTTCTTTATTCTCGATAATCGCTACATCTTCTTATATATATATATTACATAAAAAATTCATTTCATGAAAGATAAGAAATGAATTAAATGAAAAAATACTACAATTTCACACATTTTCTGACATTTTCTTTGCATTTCTATTACGTTACGATTCTTATATTTCTTTTTCATTAAACTAGACTTATAATAAGAAACGATACACATTTTATTAAGAAAGGACTGTGATTACAAGGCATCATGAAAAAGATAATTATTATTTCTGCCACTACTATTGTAATCGGTATCACTTCTTTCGCTTACTTTAGTTCTAAATCACCATTACAAAATAATGCGAAAGCTGTCGAAAGTCAACAGCATAGTAACCACCAAAAAGAAGAGATTCCTGCTTTTCCAAAAGCTGATCATAATGCAAAGAAGCTAGACAATGATTTTTCCGTTGTAACAAATCCAGAGTCTAATCTTGTATTAGTTAATAAACATCGAAAACTACCAGACGGATACATACCTGAAGACTTAACGAGACCAAACGTACCATTTACTAGTCCAAAAGATAAAGAAAAAACATTGCTGCGCAAAGATGCTGCAAATGCGCTTGAAAGTATGTTTGAAGTGGCAAAGAAAGAAGGACTTGAACTTACAGCTGTATCTGGTTATCGTTCATACAAACGCCAAAAATCATTACATGATACATACGTTAGACGCCAAGGAAAAGCTGAGGCGGATTCAGTAAGTGCCATTCCCGGTACGAGTGAACATCAAACTGGTTTAGCAATGGATATTAGTTCAAAATCTGCTAAATTCCAATTAGAGCCTATTTTTGGAGAGACAAACGAAGGTAAATGGGTTGCAAAACATGCTCATGAATTTGGCTTTGTCATTCGTTATTTAGAAGATAAAACAGAAACAACAGAATACTCATATGAACCGTGGCATTTGCGCTACGTTGGAAATCCATACGCTACATACATATATAAACATCATTTAACATTAGAAGAGGCGCTGGAAGACAAAAAATAAGAGAGCAATTTGCTCTCTTATTTTTCTTTCACTCTATCATTGTATTAATTTTTCCTTCCACTCTTCAGGCCACGGTTCACCTCTTCCCGTTTTTTTCGACGCTTGGACCATCATTCCACGACCAACTAAACAAACCTCTCCTTCTGCATTCTTCACCATATAATGCAAATCTAATGAAGAATTTCCAACTGATCCCGCTTTTACATACACCTTCAACTGTTCATCAAAATATATTTGTTTAATAAAATTACATTGTAAATCCGCAACAACAATCATCGTTTCTGAAGATTCATGCGTCCATTCTTGCATAAATCCAAGTTCTTTAAACAATGCGATACGCGCTTCTTCAAAATAGGTGAAGGCAACGACATTATTTACATGTCCAAACATATCTACTTCACCAAAACGAACCTTTACAGGATTGTAAAACGAAAAACCACTTTCCCATTGCTCAAAGTCTTCAATATAAGAAATCCTCTTCATTGTTCCCTCTCCTTTTCGTTTTAAAATAAACAGAATAAACAGAAAAATATAGTTATAAATATTGCCCCTTC
The DNA here is from genome assembly GCF_027716265.1 of Bacillus cereus group sp. Bc031. Classification (NCBI taxonomy): domain Bacteria; kingdom Bacillati; phylum Bacillota; class Bacilli; order Caryophanales; family Bacillaceae; genus Bacillus; species Bacillus cereus group sp. Bc031. The sequence goes on along the minus strand of NZ_JAQFUL010000099.1, from coordinate 6,069 downwards.
GAAATGAAGAGGCAATATTTTTTAATAGTTATTGTCGCTACCAAAGAAATCTTTGAACGATTGAATTGTTGTATCACGGTTTAACGCCGCAATTGAAGTTGTTAATGGAATACCCTTTGGACATGATTGCACACAGTTTTGAGAGTTACCACAGTTTGCAAGTCCTCCATCACCCATAATTGCACGTAAGCGATCTGCTTTATGCATTTCACCCGTTGGATGTGAGTTAAATAAACGAGCTTGTGATAACGGTGCTGGTCCAATAAAGTCCGATTTACTATTTACGTTTGGACATGATTCTAAGCAAACACCACATGTCATACATTTTGAAAGCTCATAAGCCCATTGACGTTTCTTCTCTGGCATCCTTGGTCCTGGTCCTAAGTCATACGTACCATCAATTGGAATCCAAGCTTTAACACGTTTTAGAGCATTAAACATGCGACTACGGTCAACTTGTAAGTCACGAACAACCGGGAATGTCTTCATCGGTTTTAAGCGAATTGGTTGTTCTAATTGATCGATAAGCGCTGTACATGATTGACGTGGTTTTCCGTTAATCACCATCGAACATGCACCACATACTTCCTCTAAACAGTTCATATCCCATGCAATCGGAGTTGTTTTGTTTCCTTTTGAATCAACAGGATTACGACGAATTTCCATAAGCGCCGAAATAATATTCATATTCGGACGATACGGAATTTCAAACTCTTGGTCAAACGCTTGCGCATCTGGTCCGTCTTGTCTCGTAATGATGAGGCGGATTGTTTTCTCAGACATGTTGTTTATCCCCCTTCTCTTCACTCTTAGCAGCTACATCGTGTTTTGAAGAATAATCACGTTTACGTGGTTTAATTAATGAAATATCCACGTCTTCGTAATGGAATGCCGGTGCATTTCCTTCTCCTTCAAATTTCGCCATCGTAGTTTTTAAGAAGTTTGCATCATCACGATTTGGGAATTCAGGTTTGTAATGCGCCCCACGACTCTCATTACGGTTATATGCGCCAATTGTAATAACACGTGCTAATTCAAACATATTTGCAAGTTGGCGTGTAAATGAAGCACCTTGGTTGCTCCATCTCGCTGTATCGTTAATGTTAATACGTTTGTAGCGAGCCATTAACTCTTCAATTTTTGCATCTGTTTCTAATAATTTTTTATTTTCACGAACTACTGTAACGTTATCTGTCATCCATTCTCCAAGCTCTTTATGAAGAACATACGCATTTTCGTTACCATCGAGCGTTAAAATATTGTTAAATTTCTCTGTTTCGATTAATTCATTTTGTTCATACACAGTAGATGAAACAGCATCTGATGATTTAGAAAGACCTTTCATATATTCAATTGCATTTGGTCCTGCTACCATACCACCGTAAATTGCTGATAATAGTGAGTTTGCGCCAAGACGGTTACCACCGTGCATAGAATAATCACACTCACCTGCTGCAAATAAACCTGGAATGCTTGTCATCTGCTTATAATCAACCCATAGCCCGCCCATTGAATAGTGAACAGCTGGGAAGATTTTCATTGGTAGTTTACGAGGATCATCACCTGTAAATTTCTCATAGATTTCAATAATTCCACCAAGTTTAATATCTAGTTCTTTCGGATCTTTATGAGAAAGATCTAAGTACACCATGTTTTCACCGTTAATACCTAGTTTTTGCTCTACGCAAACATCAAAGATTTCACGCGTTGCGATATCACGAGGTACAAGGTTTCCGTAAGCCGGATATTTTTCTTCTAAGAAATACCATGGTTTACCATCTTTATATGTCCAAACACGTCCACCTTCACCACGTGCAGATTCACTCATCAGACGTAATTTATCGTCTCCAGGAATTGCCGTTGGGTGAATTTGAATGAACTCACCGTTTGCATAATATGCGCCTTGTTGATATACAGCAGAAGCTGCTGTACCTGTATTGATAATAGAGTTTGTTGATTTTCCGAAGATGATACCAGGGCCCCCTGTTGCCATAATCACGGCATCAGCTCGGAAACTTCTAATCTCCATAGTTTGTAAGTCTTGTGCAACGATTCCTCGGCACACACCTTCATCATCAATAACAGCTCGTAAGAAATCCCAACCTTCATATTTCGTTACAAGTCCTGCTACTTCGTGACGACGTACTTGCTCATCTAATGCGTATAGTAATTGCTGTCCAGTTGTTGCACCAGCAAATGCTGTACGGTGATGTTGAGTTCCACCAAAACGACGGAAATCAAGAAGTCCTTCTTCCGTACGGTTGAACATAACACCCATACGGTCCATTAAATGAATGATACCAGGTGCTGCTTCACACATTGCTTTAACTGGTGGTTGGTTCGCTAAGAAGTCCCCACCATAAATTGTATCGTCAAAGTGGATCCATGGAGAATCCCCTTCACCTTTCGTATTTACGGCACCGTTAATTCCACCTTGGGCACATACAGAATGCGAACGTTTTACTGGTACTAAAGAGAACAGTTCAACATTTACTCCTGCTTCCGCCGCTTTAATCGTTGCCATTAAGCCAGCCAAGCCACCGCCGACTACTATAAGTTTCCCTTTCATGCTCTCCCACTCCTTACTGGTTTGCTAGCTGTGGATCGATGAACGCTAATAATGCACTCACACCTACATAAGATAGACCTAAGAAAATAGCTAATGTTACATAAGTAGAGATTCTTTGTGAACGTGGAGATACTGTAATTCCCCAGCTGATGCAGAATGTCCATAGTCCATTTGCAAAGTGGAAAATTGTTGAAACAACACCAACTAAGTAGAATGCAAACATAGCTGGATTGTTTAAAATATCTGCCATCATGTCATAGTTTACCTCTTTACCTAACGCTGCTTGAATACGAGTTTCCCAGACGTGCCAAGAAATGAAAATCAGTGTAACGATACCTGAAATTCTTTGGGAGACGAACATCCAGTTACGGAAATAACCGTAAGAAACCGCATTGTTCTTAGCTGTAAATGCAATATATAAGCCATATATAGCATGGTACAGTATTGGTAAAAAGATAATGAAAATTTCTAGCGCATACCGGAATGGAAGGAGCTCCATAAAGCCTGCAGCTTTGTTAAAAGCCTCTGCTCCTCGTGTTGCAAAGTTGTTTACAATTAAATGTTGCGTCAAAAAGACACCAACCGGGATGACCCCCATTAATGAGTGCCACTTACGAAACGTATACTCGCGGCCTTTCATGTCCCCATTACCCCCCTTGAATGATTGACTGCTGTTTTCAGATTAGTTTATGGCAATAATGTTTTTTCACTATTGGCATAAGAAAAACTGAAAAAATTATTCGAAATATTTCAGCATAATTTGATACCAAGTTCATTTTACTCCTATTTTTGTCGAAGCGTCAAGAAAACGTATACATAATTTGCATATAATTTGCCAATTCTTTTTTTCTTCTTATATATTCAGATTTTCCCAAAGAAAAATCTGTTTTTATAAATGAGAAATGTTATATAATAATCCCTATAGAAAGAGGGGAATATTGTGAGTAAAAATACAATCGATACAACATCTTTAGAAGATGTTTCATTGAACGCCTTCGCTTACGAATTGCTACGTGAAGAATTACTACCTGATTTAATCGGTAACGATCTAGATGGTATTTTATACTGGTCCGGTAGAAACCTTGCAAGAAAATATCCACTAGACACAATTGAAGAAGTCATTCAGTTCTTTGAAAAAGCTGGCTGGGGCACTTTAAGCATTATTGAACATAAGCGTCGTGAAATGCAGTTCCAACTTAAAGGCACACTCATCGCTGAACGTCAAAAACAAAAAAGACATTCTTCTTATCAATTAGAAGCTGGGTTCATCGCTGAACAAATTCAAAAGCAACGAAACGTCGTTGCAGAGTCCTACGAAGAAAAGAAAAAACGTTCAGACTCTATTACATTTCTCGTAAAATGGGATATAAAAGATCTCATTGAAGTGTAGCATTACCCACAGTCAACTAGACATATCAGTTTAGTTGACTTTTTGCATTTTCATTCATTTGAATTTATTTTAAATCTTCAGAAATTATACCAAAAAATAGAAGACGTTGTAAACTACAACGTCTTCTTATCCGCTAAATAACTATAAATCGTCTCTGCGACATTTTTCGGCATACCCACTTCGACAAATTCTGTTACAGAAGCCTCTTTCATCTTTTTTAGCGATCCGAAATGTTTTAACAATATCTTTTTTCGTTTATCTCCAATTCCAGGAATATCATCGAGTGCCGATTGAATGACAGATTTCCCGTGTAATTGACGATGGAATGTAATTGCAAATCGATGCACTTCATCTTGAATGCGCTGCAATAAATAAAATTCTTGGCTATTTCTCTCAAGCATCACAGGTTCAGGTGGATCTCCAATAATTAAATGAGATGTTTTATGTTTGTCATCTTTTACAAGACCTGCCATCGGAATATATAAACCGAGCTCATTTTCTAAAACATCACTTGCAGCCGCCAGATGACCTTTTCCGCCATCAATAATGATTAAATCTGGTAAAGGTAACCCCTCTTTCAGCGCCCTTGTATAACGGCGTCTCACAACTTCTCTCATAGACTCATAATCATCTGGTCCTTGAACTGTTTTAATTTTATATTTCCTGTATTCTTTCTTAGCTGGTTTCCCATCAATAAAAGCAATCATTGCCGAAACAGGATTTGTCCCTTGAATATTTGAGTTATCAAACGCTTCAATACGATAAGGCGTTTCAATTCCGAGCTGCTTCCCTAAATTCTCTACCGCTTTAATCGTTCGCTCTTCATCACGTTCAATTAAATAGAATTTCTCTTCCAAGGCAATCTTCGCATTTTTATTTGCCAGTTCTACAAGATCTTTTTTCTTACCGCGTTTCGGCTGTGTCGCTTCCACTTCTAAAAAGCGTTCTACTAATTCTGAGTCTATACTTCCTGGAACGACAATTTCCTTCGGCTTAAAATGACTGCTGTTTTCATAAAATTGACCGATAAACGTTAAGAACCCCTCTTCTGGTTCATCGTAGATTGGAAACATAGAAACATCACGTTCGATTAGCTTTCCTTTTCGAACGAAGAAAACTTGAACACACATCCACCCTTTATCAACTGCATAGCCAAACACATCACGGTCCACTAAATCACTCATAATCATCTTTTGTTTTTCCATAATCGCATCGATATGAGCGATTTGATCACGTAACTCTTTTGCACGTTCAAACTCTAGTTTCTCTGAAGCTTCATACATTTTTGTTTCTAATTCCGAACGAACTTCTTTATGTCCACCATTTAAAAACTTAATAATTTCATCTACAATTTCTTTATTTTGTTCTTCCGTAACTTCTTTCACACAAGGTGCTAAACATTGACCCATATGATAATATAAACAAACTTTATCGGGCATATTTGAGCACTTACGAAGCGGGTACATACGATCTAGCAGTTTTTTCGTTTCATGAGCTGATTGTGCATTCGGATAAGGACCAAAATACTTTCCCTTATCCTTTTTTACATTTCGCGTAATAAGTAATCGCGGTTGTTTCTCAGCTGTAATTTTAATAAAAGGATATGTTTTATCATCTTTTAATTGAATATTATATTTTGGGTCATGTTTTTTTATTAAGTTTAACTCCAAAATGAGCGCCTCTAGATTTGAGGAGGTTACAATATATTCAAAATCTACAATTTCCCCTACTAGCCGAAGTGTTTTTCCATCATGCGAACCAGTAAAGTACGAGCGCACACGATTTTTAAGCACTTTTGCCTTTCCGACATATATAACCGTTCCTTGCTTATCTTTCATTAAATAACAACCAGGTTGATCTGGTAAAATAGCCAACTTCTCTTTTAAATGTTCGTGCACTCGTTACCCTCCATTTCTACATGCTTAGCATTTTTATTTTCACATGAAAACATACTATGCCAAAACACCCAACATACGTTCTTTCATTGTAACGGAAAGGTGTAAAAAAGGAAAATAAAAAAGGCTACCAAATGGTCATAGCCATCAAGTTTAAAAAATAAGTCCGATGCCTTTTGGCATCGGACTTATTTTTTAAAACTTGAGAGTAGAAG
>NZ_JAQFUL010000098.1:0-16796 GCF_027716265.1 Bacillus cereus group sp. Bc031 | reverse complement strand
GTTGAATACAGAAATCATCTTCTTGATGCCGCCTAACTTTTTTTAAAATGTCCTTTACAAAGGGTACGGATTAATCTGCACCCTTCTTTTTATTCTGCTAATCGCTTCATATCACGTATAATGTCCTCATACGGCGTATTACTAATGCCACTGTACTTTTTCATTACTTTTCCGTTTTGATCAATTAAATAAAATGACGTACCATGTATCACTTGACCATTTTCAGGTTTATCTACAAGTGATTGGAAATTATCTTTTGAAAACTTTGTAATATCTTCTAACGAATAACCTGTTAACAGGTTCCAGTTACTTGTATCTTCTGTAAACTTTTGAATAAAAGCTTTCAAGTTTTCTGGCTTATCAAGGTCAGGATCTACGCTAAATGATACAAACTGAACATCTAATTTCTCTTCCTTTGCCATTTTCTGCAATTTCGCCATATTAGCAGTCATTGGCGGACAAACTGTTTGACAGTTTGTGAACATAAAATCTGCAACCCAAACTTTCCCTTTTAAATCTTTTGTACCAAATGGCTTTCCATCTTGATTTGTAAATTGGAAAGTTTCTAAATCCCAATTCAATGGTTTACGAAGCTTTGAACCTGATCCACTACATCCAGCAAGTACAAAGAGACAAAATACAACCATAAGACCAATTACTTTTTGATAACGCTTCATTTATAAACCTCTTTTCTCTATCCTAAATTTAAATAGGTTATGTTTATCATAACAAAAGTTAACACTACGAGAAAATTGTTTACTACATTTGTTCACGAAATCGTACGAATTTACGTATGTTACTTCTTTATTTCAAGCGAATTACTAGACAAAATAATTTTTTTACTATTATTTCTCTAAATAATCGTCGCAAAACTAATTTTATTGTTATTTTTGTAAATGCACCTTCCTGTTTTTTTACAATTATTTAAACATTCATCCATGTTATACACTGTATTCCTTAACAACATTTCGGTACAATACAATTACAACGATTTTAAATGAGGTGATGTTCATGGCAAAGCGCTATGAAAATATGGATAATGTGAGTACAAAAAAATCAATTCGCTCTTTTATACGCTGGCGTAAAGAACGAAAGCAAAACAAAAAAGATTTTTCTTTCTTAGTAGAACAATCACCCGTTAAACAAAGTGCATTTTTGCAAAGTAATATTGAAAAAACGACTGTCACATGGATTGGGCATTCCACTTTTCTTATCCAAACGAATGGACTTAATATACTAACGGATCCAGTATGGGCCAATAAATTGAAGCTAGTCTCAAGACTTACTGAACCTGGTCTTTCTATACAAGAACTACCTAAAATTGATATTGTCCTCATTTCACATGGTCATTATGATCATTTAGATTTTTCAACACTTCGCCAACTTAATGATGACGTATTATACTTAGTACCCATTGGGCTAAAAAAATTATTTACTCGTAAAAAATTCAATAATGTAGAAGAGTATAAATGGTGGGAAAGTACGACTATTGATGATGTTTCCTTTCACTTCGTACCTGCTCAGCACTGGACGAGAAGATCATTATTTGATATGAACACATCTCACTGGGGTGGATGGATTATTAAAAATGACAATATGGAAGAAACCATTTATTTTTGTGGAGACAGTGGCTATTTCCAAGGTTTCAAAGAAATTGGCAAACGCTTTTCAATTGATGTTGCCCTTATGCCAATTGGAGCTTATGAACCAGAATGGTTTATGAAAATATCTCACGTTTCACCTGAAGAAGCAGTGCAAGCTTATTTAGATTTAAATGCTACACACTTTATACCAATGCATTACGGAGCTTTTGCACTCGCTGATGAAACACCTCGCGAGGCAATAACAAGGCTTCGAAATAATTGGAATTTACGTATGTTACCGTGGGAACAACTGCATGTACTCTTTTTAGGTCAAACTTTCATTTATAATAGTGAAACACATTATAAGAAAGTGAATGAAAAAATTGAAACATTACATGTGTAACGTAACTACTGATTTTCTATATTCAACATATAATATAGAAAATCATAAAGGGTGTTTTTTATGAATGAATATTTACAGACTCGCTATATCATTAGCGGTAGTGCCTGTATAGCCCTTCTTATTTCTTACTTTCTATTCACATAAAAAAGCTACTTGAAATAAATTTCAAGTAGCTTTTTTATTACTCTGCTAAATACATAAATCCGATTGCACCCGGACCTGTATGAGTACTAATAATAGGCGTTGTAAAGAAAATTTCTGATTTAGCAAATCCACTTACTTTTTCAACAGCCGCTTTTACATTTTCAGCTAAAGGAATTGCTTTCGCATGCGGAATTGCCACAGCTTTTACAACTTTTCCAGCTGTATCTTCCTCAAATAACTTAGCTAACGTTTTTACAATTTGACCTTGGCTACGCACTTTCGTTACAGGGTTATAAACACCATCTTCAAGGCTAGCAATTGGCTTTATATTAAGTAGCGAACCGATAAACGCTTTTCCTTTACCGATACGCCCACCCTTCACTAAGTTTTCTAATGTATCTACTACTACATATAATCGAGTATTCTTCCTTACTTCATCTACACGTTTTAAAATTTCTTCTAGTGAGCGTCCTTCATTTGCCATTTTCGCAGCTTCAACTACTTGATATGCTAAAGCATGTGTAATAAATTGCGAATCAACAACTGTTACTTTTGTGTCGGTCATTGATGCAGCACTATTTGCAGTTGCCACAGTACCACTCATTCCACTTGTCATATGAATGGAAAGTACTTCACTTCCATCTTCCCCTAACTTGTCATACATTTCTACAAATGTACCCATTGCTGGTTGTGATGTTTTTGGTAGTTCCTCTGATTTAATCATTTCTTCAATAAATTCATCTGGTTGTAGATCAACGCGATCTAAATATGTTTGTCCATTTACAGAGATTGATAATGGTAGAACATGGATGTCATACTTCTCAATTACCTCTTGTGATAAATCTGCCGTTGAATCTGTTACAATTTTAATTTTTTGCATATTATATTCTTCCCTTTCCAATACGCTCTCCTTGTTATTATACTAGTATTCCCATTGCTTTCAACAATTTGAAACGAAATTTCATTAAATTAATTATATTTTTATATCTAAAATGAAAAAGACAGAGCTCTTAACCCTGTCCCCACTCTATATCATGCATTTTTTTCAAGAGTATTTGTTTTATATACATTTAAATAATCATTCCACTTCAAACAATTTTGTAAATATTCACGGAAAGAATACGAAAATCTTGGGTGTTTTTGTTTTTGAATTTTTGCAATAAATAATTGAAGACGAGACTGTATTAGAAACGATAATGGATGCTGCGCTTGTAGGACAGGGATTTCAAATATTTTAATACACTCCCCTGTTGAATGAGTGAAATAAAAACTTTTCGTAATCACAATATCAATCCTCTTTTTCATTGGATTTTTGAACTTCTTCTACTTTACGCTGTAACACGTTGTTTAAAGTGGCGACTCCCATGAATACAAAAGTATCCTTAGACAATCTCTGTAGTCCTTTTGGTTAGAAGATTTATACTCTATTCATCTTCACCTAATCCATCCCCCACCTTAAATTCCTAATAAGATAAGGACTCGTTATCCGTATATTGCTTAATATATTCAGTATAAACTTATAAAAGCGCAAAGTTTGTCTAAATTTTGGAGATTCTATATTTTTTTTCTTCTCTATATTGTATACGTTTATAACTAGAGTATAACAAATAAATAAAAAAAGTGCCTTTATAACGAGGCACTTTTCGACTGAATTTCTTCTTCTCTTTTCTTTTTTCGCTTACTCACAATCTTTGATAAAGCGATACTAATTTCATAAATACAAATAAGCGGTACCGCAACTAAACTATGTGATAAAAAATCTGGCGGTGATATACACGATGCAATGATAATCAATGCTACGTAAGCATACCTTCTTATTTTTATTAGAAATTCCGCCGTCAATAGTCCAATACTCGTTAAAAACATTACTACTACTGGCAATTCAAAAATTACAGCAAATGGAACTGTTAAATTAAGAACAAAATGAAAATACTTTTCTGTCGTAAACATCGTATTAAACATTTCATTACCTATCGTAGTTAAAAAATGAAATAAAAACGGCATTACAACAAAATATCCAAAGCATAAACCTGCAATAAATAATATAGACAATACCGGTATATACATTAACGTCATCTTTTGTTCATTTGCATGTAAACCCGGTTTTACAAATAACCAAATTTGTATAGCAGCAAAAGGAATTGTACAAACGATAGCAAATACTGTAGCAATCGAGAAAAAAATCCACAATACATCACTTGGACCGAGAACAGTTAATTTCATTGGTAAGTCTTTTACAAGCCAAAAATAAATATCCTTCGTAAAAGTAAACCCAACAATTAAAAATAGTACAAAGGATAACACGGTATATATTACTCGTTTGCGAAGCTCAACTATATGTTCTACTACACTCATTTCCCGATCTTCCATCTCGTTCACCACACTTTATTTATCCATTTCGAAGAAAATTCATTACATTTTTTCTTTCTTTTCCTTCTCTTGAAATGCATCATCAGTCAATTCTTTCGTTGATTTTTTAAATTCTTTTAACGTTTCCCCTAAAGCCTTTCCGATTTCCGGCAATTTTTTCGGCCCAAATAAAATAAGTACAGCTACTAAAATTAAAATTAATCCTGGAAAGCCAATATTTGAAAACATTTCTCCATCCCCTTTATTAGTAGATTCCTTGTCCTACTATTGCATAATTTTATTTTGTCAAAAAAGTTTGAAAACGTCAACAAAACCATTACCTTTTGTCAAAAAAATTCAAAAATATAATCAATTATACAAATTTCATTTTCTATTGCTCTTGTGTATGATATGGTAAGGGAAATGACATATTATTTTATAATAGTAGAAAGGATTGGCATTATGACTGAAAAAATGACACGAATGACCCAATTTGTAAAAGAAGAAATTGCAAATGCAATAACACATGGTATCGGTGCCATTTTAAGCATCCCTGCCTTAATCATATTGATTATTCATGCTTCTAAGCATGGTACCGCATCAGCTGTAGTTGCATTTACTGTTTATGGTGTAAGTATGTTCTTACTGTACTTATTTTCAACGTTGCTACATAGCATTCATCATCCTAAAGTAGAAAAAATATTTACTATTTTAGATCATTCAGCCATTTACTTATTGATTGCTGGCACGTATACTCCTTTTCTACTTATTACACTCCGCGGCCCATTAGGATGGACATTACTTGCTATTATATGGACCCTTGCAATCGGAGGTATCATCTTCAAAATTTTCTTTGTACGTCGCTTTATTAAGGCATCGACGCTATGTTATATCATAATGGGATGGCTCATAATCGTTGCTATTAAACCACTTTATGAAAATCTAACTGGACATGGTTTTTCACTACTTTTAGCAGGTGGAATTTTATATTCTGTAGGAGCTATATTCTTCCTTTGGGAAAAGTTACCTTTCAACCATGCCATTTGGCATCTTTTCGTATTAGGTGGTAGTGCGATGATGTTCTTCTGCGTACTCTTTTACGTCTTACCTACAGCATAATAAAAAAGGTTTCAGCTTAATGTAAGCTGAAACCTTTTTTATTACTTATGTAATTGTGATGCGATAACATCCTGTGTATACTTCGTTAACTCTTTAATATCCATAGTCGCATACTCTTCAGGTGTAATCGGCTTAGAAATTGTTACTGTTGCACGAGCTCGCTTCATACGATTTCCATTTGCTTCAAACATTTTATATGTCCCACCTAATGTTACAGGTAAGATTGCTACACCAGATTTTACAGCAAGATGAAAACTACCAGCCTTAAACTCTCCAACTTCCCCACCCTTACTTCTCGTTCCTTCAGGGAAAATTACGATAGAATGTCCATTCTTCAATAGTTCAATCCCATCTTTAATCGCTTGAAGTGACTGGCGGCGATTGCTACGATCCATAAATACACAATTCATAAGTTCCATCCAAGTTGGTACAACTGGGAACTTTTTAATCTCTGCCTTTGAAACGAAGCCAATTGGTTTATTTAAATAACCTAGTAAAACAGGGATATCCATATTACTCTGGTGATTACTTACAACTAGTACCGGCTTGTCTTTCGGAACATTTTCAAGTCCTTTAACTTCTACTGTTCCTCCAGCTACACGTACCATTTTCTTACCAAACCAATTTGTCGTTTTGTACACAGCATTATCTTTTTCTTGTGGCGACATCGTATTTACTTGTCTTTTAAGACGCCACATTCTCGGTGTAATCGCAATTACGATTAAAATTAAATAAAAGATTTTAAAAAACGTTTGAATCATACAGAACCCCCACCTATTATCATTCCGACCTTCATTATACTAGACAAACGAAGGAAAAAGAAGAAAAAATGTCCAAACAACAAGTGTTTGGACATTTTTAAGTATGATAGATTAGAAACGTTTTGCTAATTCACGAGCATTAGCAATTGCTGCTTCTTTAATTTCTTGTGCTTTTTCAGGGTTTGCATTCATACCTTCAACTGCAATATATTCAGTATCATTTACACCGACAAATCCTAATACAGTTTTTAAGTGATTGCGTCCGAAGTCTACAGCTGCGTATGCTCCTTCAGAATATACGCCACCTGTCGCTTGAATGTGAAGTGCTTTTTTACCTTCTAATAAGCCAACTGGACCATTTTCAGTATATTTGAATGTTTTACCTGCGATTGCTACGTTGTCTAAGTATGCTTTTACTACTGGTGGGTAGCTAAAGTTCCACATTGGAGTTACAAATACATAACGATCTGCATTCATAAATGTTTCTAAGTTTGTGTTCATTGCTGCAACTTTTTGTTGTTGAGCTTCAGTTAAAGCTTCAAATCCTTCACCTGCTGCAAATTTCCCCCAAGCAGCGAATACATCTGCATCGATTGCTGGTACTGTAGTATTGAATAAATCAATTGTTACAACTTCATCTTGTGGATGTTCGTTTTTATAAGCTTCGATGAATGCTTCCCCTACTGCCATTCCGAAAGAACCTTCTGCTGAATTTGGATTTGCTGTAATAAATAGTACTTTTGTCATTGTATTCTCTCCCTTTTCTACATTTTATCTTTAATTTGAGATTTATAATTCGAAAGTAAATAACTTACCTTATGCAAGCATAATACAAAAAGTTTCATTCGATGTCAATAAAAAATAGCTACTTTTTTTTCGTAAGTTAATGATTTATTTTGTTTCCTTAAAATTCAGTATATAGATATTAGGAATTCTTTCATAGAAAAAGGCTAGCTCTACAAATTATAGAGCTAACCTTTTATTACATATTATTTTTGAAATACATGTTTTACTTTTTCAGCTGGAATATTACTTCCGCCTCTACCTTTTACATCTTCAATCATCATAGTAATAACCATATCTGGTGAATTTAAATCAAATGCAGCGAACCAGCCTAGTTCTTTTCCTTCAGCCTCTTTTGATACTTTTAATTCCGCTGTACCTGTTTTTCCAGCAAGAGTCATGCCATCAATTTTAGCAATTTTCCCAGTACCATCTGGATCATTAATTACTTTCGTCATAGCAGTTTTTAATATATCCTGATTGCCTTTTGAAATTACATTCTCTTTCCAAACTTTTGGTTGCTTATCTGTTTTAATAATATATGGAGAAGGTATGTTTCCATCATTAACAATTGGTGCGTACGTTAATGCTAGATGGAGTGGCGTCATTAATACTTGTCCTTGTCCATAACCTGTGTCTGCCATTTGAATATCATTTTTAATACTATCATTTGCGATTTTAGAAGCTGGGAATCCATATTCAATTGGTAATTTCTCATCGAATCCGAATTTTTTCGCTTCACTCATAAATTTGTCTTTCCCGATCTTCAAAGCTTCTTGTGCGAAATAAATATTATCCGAGTATTTCATCGCCTTATCAAAATCAATCGGATTTGCATCTTTTACACGCGTTACATAATAATTACCCCAAGAAGAATCTTTTGTCCATTTCAATCCTTCAATTTTTAACTCTTCTTTTGGATCAATCGTTTTCGTTTCAAGACCAATTGCTGCTGTAATAGGCTTAAATACAGAACCTGGAACTGATAATTGTGTAAATCGATTCGTCATCGGTTTTTTCGGATCATTATTTACCGCATCACGTTGCGCTTTTGACGCCCCTCTTGTAAGGGTATTTGGGTTATAAGCTGGTGTGCTCACAAGTGCAAGTGTTTCTCCAGTCTTTGGATTAATTGCTGCACTTGATCCTACCTCATTTTTCATTTCATTATAAATTTCGCTTTGAACTGCACTGTCAATCGTTAAAGTTACATTTTCTCCATCAACAGCATCTGTTTTTGCTAAATTTTTAATTTCTTTTCCTTGTGCATCTTCTACGAAGACACGACCACCTTTTTTACCGCGTAGCTTTTCTTCCAGTACTTGCTCTAAACCGGCTTTACCTACTGGATCATCTGCTTGATAACCTTTCTTTTGTAACGTTTTTAAATCTTCAGCATTCACTTTTCCAATATAGCCAGTAAGATGTGCGGCTTCTTCTCCTAATGGATATGAGCGAACATTTACTGGTTTTGTTGCAACACCAGGTAAATCTATGTACGTATTTTGTGTTGCTCCTTCAGGCAATATTCCAATTGGTACAAGGTAATTTGGTTTTACCCATTTAGCTGCTAGTTTTTGATCAATTTCTTCGACAGACATATTTAGTAACTTCGCTACCGTTTCTTTCGTTTGCGGAGCTGTATCCCCTAATTTTTCAGGAATCAATCCGATTTCAGAAGCTTTACCATTTACCGCAAGATATTTACCGTTACGGTCATATATTTCTCCGCGCTTCGGCTCTGTCGTTTGCATACGCACTTTACTATCTTTCGTCATACCTGGGAATATAAAATCAGGAGTCCAATCTATTTTCCAAGATTCTTTATCTCCATCCTTTTCTTTCACCATTTTTGCTTCATGGGCAAAATTGATTTTACCACCAACAGTATCCATGCTTACTTTAAAAGGAACAGGACCTTCATCTTTTTTATCTTCTTTTACTTCTCCTGCTTCTACTTTTAAGTCTTTCACTTCAATGCCAGAATAAATTTTTTCATATTTCTCAGTGAACTCTTTCTTTGAAATATCTTTTTTTGCCTTTTCTGATAATTGATCATACATTTCTGCAAATTTTTGTTTATTCCATGCTTTTGCATATGTATCAAATGCTTCTTGTGGTTTTTCTTCTTTACCACATCCGACTAACATGAATGTTAAGCAAAGAAAAAGAATCCCCCATATCTTTCTCAATCGATTCTCCTCCTCTTTCTCTCTTAATACTCTTGAAAATTTTAGCATTTTCACATGCTACCTTTCATTATAGCACTATCGAATCTCATCTATAAACCTATATTGATGGATATAAATAAAAAGATTGATGCGAATATTCACATCAATCCTTATTATTATTGTTGCTTTTCATATACATGATAATAGTACGTATACGGATTTTTTTCATCCGTTAAACCTTTTTCAACAAAAACTTCTTTCCAATTTGTCATATCCATTTCTGGGAAGAATGTATCTCCTTCAAATGCATGATGGATTTTTGTTATATATAACTTGTCTACATAAGGTAAAAAGAGATCATAAATTTGTGCTCCGCCAAAAATAAAGATCTCTTCTTCATTTTTGCATAGCTCAAACACTTCTTCTACAGAATGTGCTACTTCACATCCTTCAACATGATACCCTTCATTGCGAGTTACAATAATATTACGTCTTCCAGGCAGTGGTCTACCAATCGCTTCATAGTTCTTTCTTCCCATAATAAGCGGATGACCCATCGTTGTTTTCTTTACATATTGTAATTCACTCGGTAAGCGCCAAGGTAAATTATTATCTTTACCAATTACTCTATTCTCGTCCATTGCGACCATAAATGAAACTATCATCTTTTCATCTCCTCTACAATTACACTGCAACCGGTGCTTTAATTGCTGGGTGTGGATCATATCCTTCAATTGTTAAATCTTCCATTTCAAAATCGAACACAGATTTCACATCTGGATTTAATATAAGTTTCGGGAATGGACGTGGTTCACGTGCCAATTGCTTTTCTACTTGTTCAAAATGATTCGTATAAATGTGTGCATCTCCAATTGTATGAACGAATTCTCCTACTTCAAGTCCACATTCATGTGCAATTAAATGTGTTAGTAACGAGTAACTTGCAATGTTAAATGGAATTCCAAGGAATATGTCACCACTTCTTTGATATAGCTGACAAGAAAGTTTGCCATCTGCTACATAAAATTGGAATAACGTATGACAAGGCGGTAATGCCATACTTGGTACATCTTCAGGATTCCACGCAGAAACAATTAGGCGACGCGAATCTGGTGTTTTCTTAATCATTTCAATTACATCTTTTAATTGATCGAGTGTCTCACCAGCTGTCGTTTTCCAAGCACGCCACTGCTTACCGTATACGTCTCCTAAATAACCATATTTATTTGAGAAATCATCATCTTCTAAAACGTTCTTTTTAAACAATTCCATTTGCTCATCGTACTGAACTTTAAATTCCTCATCTTGTTGTGAGCGAAGACCGAAATCAGTCATGTCAGGACCCGTATACTCGTCACTTTCTACCCAACTCTTAAATGCCCATTCATTCCAAATGTTGTTATTATGCTGCAATAAATAACGAATATTTGTATCACCTTTCATAAACCAAAGTAGCTCACTTGCTACAAGTCGAAACGGCACTCTCTTTGTTGTTAATAAAGGAAAACCTTTACTTAGATCAAAACGCATTTGATATCCAAATACAGATACAGTGCCTGTCCCTGTACGGTCTTCTTTCTTCGTACCATGCTCCATTACATGGCGGCATAAATTTAAGTATTCATTTTCAGCATGTTTCATATGTAGAAAAACCTTCTTTCAAATCTCTAGTCTATATGGATTTTATCATAAATTTAATGCTAACAGATTGAACAAACTAAATTTATAAAAAAACATTTCTATACTTAACAAAATTCTACTTCTGTATGTTCTTACAAAATCTAAATTCATATGCGCCTGAACCTAATTTCATTTCAGGCATATCACTTGACCTCCAATCATCTTCCACTATTCGTAATGTAGCAGATGTATTTGTTGGCACATCAACGTTTAATACTGCTTGTCCATGTTCTACACGCCAATCAATTTTAATTTCCCCATATGCTGTTTCACGCTTAATACAAACCCAATCTAGATTAGAATTAAAATGAGGCTGAATATAAAAATGTTTATATGCTGGTTTTGTTTCATCCACTTCTAATCCAATAATATATCGGTATATCCATTCAACGATAGAACCATATGCGTAATGATTGTACGAATTCATACTATCATTCCAAAGGGTTCCATCCTCTTTCACACCATCCCAATGTTCCCAAATCGTTGTGGCACCTCGTTTCACTTGGTATAACCATGATGGATAATCTTCATGAAATAGAAGCTTACAAGCAAGGTCATGACGGTTAAACTTGCTTAATATTAATTTTAAATACGGTGTTCCTATAAAACCTGTTGTTAAATGATTTTTATTTGCTTTTAAAAGCTCAATTAATCGATTAAATACTTTCTCCTTCACATTATCTTTCACTAGTTCAAAAAGAAGTACTAATATGTGGGCTGTTTGGGTATTTGAAATTAACCTACCATTCGGTGTAACAAATTCATTTTGAAACGCTTGAACAATATTTCCATGTAGCTCAGCATAAAACTTAGCATCTGTATTTTCACCTAAAATCTCAGCAACCTTTCGTAAAAGCGATGTAGAATACGCGTAATAACCTGTCGGAATAAAATGCTTGTCTGTTCCGCCTTCATATACATCAGGTTTCGTATCTAATGCGAGCCAATCCCCTAAATGATAGCCTGTATCCCATAAATACTCATTTTCACCTTGTGAACGTATGTAATCTATATACTTCTTCATACTGTTATATTGCTCTTTTAAAATGGATACATCTCCGTAATGTAAATAGTGAACCCATGGACAAATAATTGCTGCATCGCCCCAACCGCCAGAAGTATGTAAATCAAAATCCGCTCTTTTCCCAAATGCATCTGGAATAACTAATGGCACAGCTCCATTCACATTTTGATCTAATGATAAATCTTGGAGCCATTTTTTAAAGAACAATTGCACATTCATAATTTGCGTAGCTGTCCCAATAAACATTTGTGCATCTCCTGTCCATCCAAGTCGATCATCTCGCTGCGGACAATCTGTTGGCACATCAAAGAAGTTCCCTCTTTGAGACCACTCCACATTATGATGAAGTTGATTGATTAATGGATTAGACGTTTCAAATGCTGTTGCTTTTTCCATATCTGTATGTAATACACACCCTTCAAAATCTGCTATTTGAGGGGGCTGGGTTAATCCACTTATTTTCACATATCTAAAGCCTTGATAAGTAAAATGAGGTTCAAACGTTTCCTCCTCTTCTCCTTTTGCTATATACACTATTTTTTGTTTTGCCTTTCGGAGATTCCCAGTATAAAAGCAACCGTCTTTATTTAATATTTCAGCATGATGCAATTCTATCTTTTGTCCAGTATAAACATGACGGACTTTAAACCGAACCCAACCTACCATATTTTGCCCCATATCAATAAGCCATTCATGATTGGGTAGTTTTGAAATAGCGATTAGTTTTATAATTTTCACTTTACGAATCGCTTCATTTTCCTGTGCAACAATTATTTGTTTGGAATGCTCAATTACTTCACCATCTTCTAGCACTTGTTCACTTTCTTCTAGCCTAGCGTCATAAACTTCTCCTTCATAAATTTCCGAATACAAAATAGGGCTTGGAGTTACTTTCCATGTTTCATCTGTTACAATTTTTTCTTTCGTTCCATCTTCATACGTGATATGTATTTGAGCAATTATCGCACGTCTTTTCCCGTAATAATTACGTACATGCTGCATAGTAATCGGCCCTTTATACCAGCCGTTACCTACCAGAGTAGAAATATCATTATACCCAATCTTTAATACATGCGTTATATCATATGTTTGATACAATATCCTTTTATCATAACTTGTCCATCCAGGGGTAAAATAACAATCTCCAATACGCTCTCCATTTATAGAAGCCTCGTATAATCCTAAACTAGTCATATATAAACGTGCTTTTTTAACTAATTTTTTAATAGAAAAGCTTTTATGAAAAGACATAACTTGCGTGCGTTCTTTTTTCGCAGCAATCCATTTTCCGCTCCAGTTTTGCCCTTGTAATCCAGTCTCCCAAAATGCTACTTCTGACCAAGGTGATTCTTCTCCGTAATTATCCCATACCTTCACTCGGTAAAAATAGCGTGTTTCCGTACTATATGAAAACGAATTAATTGGTATATATAAACTTTGATCTGTTTCTACCTTCTGTGAATCGAATACTATAGTTTGAAACCCTTTATCCTTCGCAACCTGCAATTGATACGCAAGTTGTTTTACATTTCGTTTACTCGACTCGATTTGCCAACTAATTTTAACAACTTTCGAATCTATACCTATCGGATTATTTTTATTATCACAGAGCAATTTTTTTATTGTTAGCACACTTCTTCACCCTCTTTTCTAAATCTTAATTTAAATTAATTATAATAAAAGTAAAATTCTAAATAAATAATAATTTTATTCATCCTTACAAAATTATTAACTTTCCATATTTAAAAAGGTTTTCATTTTCTATTACCGAAAGTATAGTGCGGTAGAACAAAATTTATATTTGGAGGTTAGAAGTATGTCTAAAATTGAAACGCCTGTTATGACTTCTTTACAAACAACGGTTGAAAAAATGATGAAGGATTTAAACGTTCCGGGAGCTGCTGTAGCTGTTATAAAAGACGGTGAAATGATTATTTCAGAAGGTTTCGGCTATCGTAATTTAGAGACAAAAGCCCCTGTTACACCGCGTACTTTGTTCGCAATCGGTTCCTCAACGAAAGCTTTTGGCACACTTTCATTAAGTTTGTTAGCACAGCAAAAAAAGTTTAATTGGGATGCTCCTGTCCAGTCTTATATACCAAACTTCTCTTTATCTAAACTACTTGCTAGCTCACAAGTTACCGGACGAGATTTAGCTTCTCATCGAACTGGCGTAAGCCGCCATGAGGCTCTTTGGTATAGCTCTTCCTTATCTCGAAAAGATCTCGTTGAAAAAATAAAACATTTACCACTTGATGCACCGTTCCGCACATCATTTCTATATAACAACTTAATGTATGCGACAATTAGCTATATTGTAGAGAACATCACAAATCAAACGTGGGAGCAATACGCTACAGAACATATTTTAGAACCTTTAAATATGAGACATACAAACTTCTCTGTTACCGATTCACAAACGACAGAAGACTATGCTTTACCTTACATTGAAAATGATGGGGAAATAAAAGAAGTTCCATTCCGCAACATTGATACCGTTGGCGCTGCTGGTTGTATCAATTCTACAATTAAAGATATGGCAAATTGGGTACTTCTCCACTTAAATGAAGGAAAATTTGGAGATCATGAATTAATCTCCTCTGAATTATTACAACAAATGTATACACCACACAATTCCATTCCAGACCAACCGGTTTTATCACTTCCTGAATCTCCATTAAATAGTTACGGCCTTGGTTGGTTTATTAGCGCTTATCGTGGTAATAAGGTGATTCATCATGGTGGTAATATTGATGGATTTTCAGCGCTTGTTTCTTTCATACCAACAGAAAACATAGGCCTTGTCATTTTAACGAATGCTGGAGGAACATTACTTCCTACTTATCTCGCTAATCAAATTTATGACGAACTACTTGAATTAGAATCCATTGATTGGCATAAACGTGCTGTAGAAGATACTGAAAAAATGAAGGAAATGATAAAAGAAGCAACTGAATCCATTCCAGAACAAATTAAAGGAACTACACCTTCTCATAAATTAGAGGATTATACTGGTACTTTCGAACATCCGGCATACGGAACATTACAAGTATACAAGCGAGATGATTCGTTATTTGTACAATTTATGGAGATGGACATTCAATTAACACATCATCATTACGACATCTTTTCTGCAAAAGTTGATTTATTCCAAATGAAGATGAATCTATTATTTGCATATGAAATGAGTGTGAACGGTGAATTCCCTTCCCTTCAGTTACATGTACCAGCTACGCTAAGTACTCAGCCTCTTGCATTTAAGAAAATTAAATAAAGTTTTAATAGAGGGATGATAACACGTCCCTCTATTTTTCATTACAATCCCCATCCAAATAAAGGATTTTAAGCATTGAGTAAAGAATCCTTTTATTTAACTATTTGAATTACAAGGAGGAAAAGCCGTGTACTCAGAAATTTTTAAAGAAGTTGTTTCAATTACTCATCACGATTATTCAGGTTGTATAGATAAAAAAGGATGGGACGATCCCACTACTTATTTACAGACAATCGAGAAACTAGAGAGACAAGGTGAACTAACACCAGTACAATTTACTGAAATTGTACGTGATTACTTATTAGACTTTAAAGATAATCATATGTTTTTCAAAATGATCTCTACTAATCAACCCCTTAATAGTGTTGGCTTTCAAGTAAAAAGATACGAAGACCGACTATATATTACATCTACTTCACAGGAAATAAGAGTGAAAAAGGGACAGTCTATTCTAGCATTAGATAATATGAAAGTTCCTGAGTTATTAATAAAATATAAGAAGTATTTAAATGAGAATACATATGAACGTGAAAAATGGGATTATGTTTTATTAAAATCATCAAATTGTACACTTATAGATGAAAACGGAGTAACCGAAACCATTCGTTTACAAAAGTATAAACAAAACGAATACACACCTATTTATTCATTTAAACAACATAACAAAGATACACTCTTAATTACTTTGACGGACTTCGCAAATGCTGAAGTTATCAATACATTATTAGACTCACACAAAGATGAGCTTAATGCTTTTCCGAATTTAATCATAGATGTGCGATTAAATCGTGGCGGAAGTGATGATGCATTTTTCAACCTACTTCCTTACTTATTTGAAGACAAAGAGATTTCTCTTTTCGATTCTTCTGATACAATGCAATTAAATCATACAGAACGGAACTTTCATTTACGTATGAAAGAAATGGAAATGGAAGATTATGATTCTTTAGACGAACTTTCCAAATTATTCACTAATATGTTTATTCAAGATTTAAAAAAGAATTATAAAAAAGGATTCGTTACATTTGATACCCCTGGGTTACCAAAAGAACTTCAATCATTAAAAATACACGGACGAAAATCACCTAGTAGAGTAGTTATATTAACAGATGTTACATGTGGGAGTTCTGGCGATTCTTTTGTAGAAGTTGCAAAAAAATCATTGAAAGTAAAAGTAATAGGTCGTCCTACTGCTGGTGTAAATGATTATTCTAATTTAGCAGTAATGGAATGGGCTGATACATTCGCTCTTTACTACCCTACTTCACGACTTTCCATTATAGATAAAGGTGAAGGAATGTCCGGAATTGGTATACAACCACATATACATATCCCGTGGACTCCGGAACATATACAAGAAGATGTGGATTTAAAATTAGCATTGCAACTACTTCAAAACGAAGAATGGTAAAAAATAAAGGTAGATGTGAATTAAAATGTACCCTATAGAATAGACACTTAAAAAAAAGTCTATTCTATAGGGTCTTTCTTGTATAATGAGAGAA
>NZ_JAQFUL010000097.1:0-17029 GCF_027716265.1 Bacillus cereus group sp. Bc031 | reverse complement strand
ATAGCCAAAGCTAAGGAAGAGGCGAAAGCACAAGAGATAGCCAAAGCTAAGGAAGAAGCAAAAGCACAAGAGATAGCAAAGGCTAAGGAAGAAGCAAAAGCGCAAGAAATAGCCAAAGCTAAGGAAGAGGCGAAAGCACAAGAGATAGCCAAAGCTAAGGAAGAAGCAAAAGCACAAGAGATAGCCAAAGCTAAGGAAGAGGCGAAAGCACGAGAAATAGCAAAGGCTAAGGAAGAAGCGAAAGCACGAGAAATAGCCAAAGCCAAGGAAGAGGCAAAAGCACGAGAAGCACTAAAGGCAAAAGAAGAGTCTAAAAATAACGCGCAGTCTGCTAAACGTGAATTAACGGTGGTGGCGACAGCATATACTGCTGATCCGAGTGAGAATGGTACATATGGTGGACGCGTTTTAACTGCGATGGGGCATGATTTAACGGCTAATCCAAATATGAGAATTATCGCAGTAGATCCGAAAGTAATTCCATTAGGATCTAAAGTATGGGTAGAAGGTTATGGAGAAGCAATCGCTGGAGATACCGGAAGTGCAATTAAAGGTAATCGCATTGATGTATTAATGGGTTCAAAAAGTAAAGCGATGAATTGGGGAAGACAAACAGTTAAAGTGAAGATTTTATAATAAATCTAGAATATAACATAATGAAAATAAGACTGACATATTCTGTCAGTCTTATTTTCGTACCATCACATCATTAAGAATTGCATCAAATATATCTTTTTGTGTGAAGTTATCTGTAAAAATAGTTTCTCTAGTAACTTCAATTGTATCGTGCGGATTATACCATTTTTGTAGGGAGTCCTCACCAAATTCATGCCGCTTTTCCCTTGTGTTATGTCGTCGAATCGTTTCTTTTAACGATAAATCAAAGTAATATGTATACGCGTTTCCTTCAAAAAAATGTATTAATTCTTTCAGCATATCACCGTATCTACGACTGTTTAAAATACCTTCTAAAATAACAAACTCACATTTCCCTTTTCCGTACTTTGTAATTTCAAATAGTAAATTGTGTGATAAATTACCGATCGTGTCGTGTACTCTAAGCATATCTCTACGTACAACATCCTGTGATACTAAAAGTGTGCCTTGTCCGAAATGTTCTTGTAGTTGCTTTGCGATTGTTGTTTTACCACTTGCGGAGTTTCCTCTAAGGATGATTAATGTTGATTTTATAGGATTAGACATAATGTATTCCCCCAACGTGAATGATTATATAGAAAATTTTAACAAATGAAACGTAGAAAGTGTATAATTAATATGATGTAAATAAAAAAGGTGGGGCGAAATGGAAGCGAATTTAAATAAGGCGCAACCAATTTGGAAACGAACATGGTTTCGCTATCTTGGGGTATTTATAATTTTACAATTGTTGTTTATTATTTGTGAAGTAACTGCATGGGCACCAAACTTTAGACCTGGCGGAGAATTTTTTAATAGAGTATTAAATTCTCAATTTTTCACAGAATGGTTCACTCCATATGAAATTCCTCATTTTAATGTGTTTACAGCATTTTTTGCGATTACATTGTTACCATACGCACTAATAGGTGCAATGAAAGATTTCACTACAAGAAAAATATAAAGAATTAAAAAGAGGTACTATATGCTATTTCAAAAAGATAATGTATCGGTTAGGTACGTAGTAGAAGAGGATGCACCAATCATTTCAAAATGGTTAACAGACCAAGAAGTACTTCAATATTACGAAGGACGAGATAACCCGCAATCAGTAGAAATGGTACTGGATCATTTTATACATAATCCAAATAGTCATGAAAAAAGATGCTTAATAGAGTTTGATGGTGTGCCGATCGGTTATATTCAAATGTATCCAGTTGATTCGGAGTGGAAAACTTTATATGGCTATGAAGCATCACAAAATGTATGGGGGATGGATCAATTTATTGGAGAACCAACTTATTGGGGAAAAGGAATTGGAACAAAATTTGTTAAGGCCGCAATTACATACATTTTGAGCGAAATAGGAGCAGAAGCAATCGCAATGGACCCGAAAGTAAATAATGAACGTGCAATAAAGTGTTATGAAAAATGTGGATTTAAAAAGGTGAAGATTTTAAAGGAACATGAACTGCATGAAGGGGTATTAGAAGATTGTTGGATGATGGAATATAAATAAAAGGGAGCTGCGCGATATGAAAAAAGCATTAATAGTAATCGATGTACAAGCAGGTATGTATACAGCAGGAATGCCAGTACATAATGGGGAAAAGTTTTTAGAGACATTACAAGAGCTTATTGGGGAATGCCGTTTAAATGATATACCGGTTATTTATGTGCAACATAATGGACCGAAAGACCATCCGTTAGAAAAAGGTACAGACGGGTGGAAAATCCATGCGGCAATTGCTCCACTAGAAGGGGAGTGTGTGGTTGAAAAAACGACTCCAGATTCATTCCACAAGACGAACCTAAAAGAAGTATTGCAAGACAAGGGAATCGATCATGTTATCATTTCAGGAATGCAAACGGAGTACTGTGTGGATACGACAACGCGAAGAGCGTTTAGTGAAGGGTATAAAGTAACGTTAGTGAGCGATGCACATAGTACGTTTGATACAGAGGTGTTACGTGCTGAAGACATTGTGAAGCATCATAACGTAGTGTTTGGAGCGTTTGCTAATGTTGTTACGTTAAAAGATTTGAAAGAAACTGTCTCTAAATAAGAGGCAGTTTTTTATTAGAGGAAATCATGTCAAATAATGTCGGTAAGTCGATATCCTTTGTCGAAACGTCGATATATTGCAATAATCGTTGATATATTTGAAAAATCGTTCATATAATTTCACGTACCATAATGAAAACACAAAAAAAGAGCACCACAAAATTAAAAAGGGCGCTCCTACATCAAAATATTACTTCTTTTTATCTTTATCCAATATATTTTGCTCTTCAGCAAACTCCGTACCATATGCGAAGCGACGATTAATACGAATATTATCGTTGTGGTGCTTTGTGTGAGAGTTAGAGAAGCGATGAACGATTACTTCTGATAATGTGAAGACAATTGCGGAAAGGATGCTTCCCCATGCAATTTGCATGTAGTTGTCTAATAAAATATTACCGAAAATCCATACGCTTAAATACGTTAGTAAGAAATCCGACATAATGGCACCGGTATTACCGATTCGATTTAATATGATTTTATCAACGAACATATAAGATACGATTGTAACAAAGAGACTGAACGAAATAATTTGGACGAACGTTGCTGGGAAAAATAAAGCGAGTCCGATACTAAATGCGATAATGCACGATATAAACTTGATAAGCACTACTGTGAAATCATTCAAAATTTACACCTCCGTTTTATCCATAGTTTTGCAATAAATATAGGAGTTCATACATTGTAACGAATATATTTACATAAAACTTTTTCATGTCAATTATTTGTCTAAATATTAAAAAAACAAAAGGAAAATGTTATAGTAAAATGAGAGTATATGACATTTTTAGGTAAGGGGGAATCCTCGGTGTGGATTACTTCAGAAGTAGAAATTCCAGACGAGTTAATTGATCATCTTGAAAAAGGAAAGTTAGTGCTATTTGTTGGAGCGGGAGTTTCTATGAAAGGGAAATCAAACTTACCGAATTTTGATGATTTAGTTGATGAAATTGCAAAAACGTTATATGTCGAAAAACGTGAAATTACAGAACCGCATGATTATTATCTTGGTAAAATTGCGAAAACAAAAGATGTACACCAAGTTGCAAGAGATTTAGTTCATATTGAAAAGTCAAAGCCGAATCCGCTTCATTATGCGATTCCGAGGTTGTTTCCTTTAGATACAGAAGTTCGCATTGTAACAACAAATTTTGATCGACATTTTACAACTGCGATAAAAGAAATGAATAGAGAATTAAACGTATATTACGCACCTGCGTTACCTACAGGTAGAGCGTTTAAAGGACTTGCTTACATACATGGCAATATAGAACAAGAAAAAGAAGCGTTAATTTTAACAGATGGTGATTTTGGAAGGGCTTACTTGACAGAAGGATGGGCAAGAAGGTTTTTAGTTGATTTATTCTCGAATTATACCGTTTTATTCGTTGGATATAGCCATAATGACCCAGTAATGAAATATTTAGCAACTGGTTTACCACCAAGTACAAGACGTTATGCATTTGTCGCACAAGGGGAAAATACGTACCACTGGGAGCATTTAGGAATACGGCCGATTGTATATCCGAATAAAGGTAATAATCATCAATCTCTCGTTAAAGCAGTAAAACGATGGGCGGAGTTAATGGGGGATAATTATATTACAAAACGAATGCGAATTCGTGACATAGTAACAGTACCGCCGTCAGTAGAGCAGGAACAATTATCATACATAAAACAATCTATAAAAAAAATTGAAACAGTCCGCTACTTCGTTGAATTTGCTCACGATTATGAATGGGTGGAATGGCTTGAAGCGGAAGGGAAATTACAAAATTTATTTTTAATTACATCAAACTATAATGAGGTAGATGAATTACTTGCAAAATGGTTAGTGGAACAATTTCTTTTTAGTCATCAAAAAGAATTATTTCAATTAATTTTTAAAAATCATTCTAAACTATCTCCGTTATTATGGAGAACAATTTGTAGCTACTTAAACGAAACGAAAATGAAAATGGACCCGTTGTTGTTTGCAAGGTGGACACTGCTTTTATTAGAAACAGCTGAAAAAGATAGTAAATCGATCGAAACAATTTCTTACTTACTGTAAAAATGTTCTTTTCCTGAGCATAAAGAAATCGCTTTATTGTTACTAACGTTTATTTTGGACGGCAAACTTAAGTTGAAGCGTGAAAGAAAGTGGGGAAATGATACCGGGGAATCAATAGAACTTGAGGAATCGAGTCGTTTACCCGTGTCTACATTTTCTTTTGTGGAGCAAATTTGGAATAAAAAGATGAAACCGCATATTTCCTATTATGCCGTTCCAATTATGATGATGGGAATAGAGAAGATGCGGATGTTATCACTAAGGCAAGCGGCACTGAAAAAAAGGGATAAGGAAAATGTGGAAAAAGAGTTTCAGCAAAATGATCTAGCGTTTTTAATTCAAATTGTAAAAGAATGTTTAACCTATCTATGTGAAAACGATGAGAAAAAAGCAAATTATTATATTACAGAAATGATAGAAGCAAACAGCGTACTTCAAAATCGAATTGCAATTGATGCGATGAATAAAAATGTATTTGTTAGCGCCGATGAGAAAATGAAATGGTTGTTACAGGAAGGAATTCTTTTAGACGTCACGTATAAACACGAAGTTTTTCAACTTATAAAAAATCATTACGCACTCTCTTTAGAAAAAACAAAGGAAGAAGTCATTCAAATTGTATTAAAGGACCTTGCGGAGGAAAGAGCATTTGATGTTTGTTTCGTGTTGGATTTATTATTCACTTGTGATTCGAATAGTCCATCTACGGCAAAAGGTTACGAGTTAATGAAGCAAAAACATCCTCATTTTCATTCTGAGCGATACAGTGTACAAAAGAAAGAGGCGGCAGAACAAAGTATTACTTGTAATGTGACAGCTGATGGATTATTGGAACTAAAAGACGATGAAATTATGAAGCAAGTTCAGCAATTTTCTCAAGATGGTGTTTTTGAACAACGTCATTTTTTAGAGATGTTATCGAAAGCATGTAAATTGAATACAGAATGGAGTATTTCATTTGCATATCAATTAGTTGGAATGCACGAAATAAGTAATGAAGTATGGTTTGTTTGTATTAGGGAGTGGCGAAATAACCGAGGACTGACAAATGAACAAATACAAAAAGTTATTCCTCTATTACAGAAATTCGTTAGAAATACAGCTTTTCATTGGTTAATTAGTAGCTTTCTATATGAAATTAGTAATCGATTAGAAGAGTTAGAGGAAAATAGTATACGCAATGTAAAGCGGTTTGCTTTTTCGGTATTCCCTCAAGTCATGAAAAGTGACACGGATTTTAAGCTGGCAAAACAAGATTTTTACAATGAATCGATTCAGCATCCTGTTGGGAAAATGACAGCAGTATTATTAAAACTGTTATCATATGATCATTTATACGATCGTAATGTGTATGAATATTTATTTTTGTTTGAAGAACAAGTAAGAATTAGTACAGAACGAACAAATTTTATGATAGCTCGTTTAGTAGCAGATATTACATTTCTTTATCATATTGAGAAGCAATGGTGCCGAAAATATTTGTTACCGTACTTAGAGTTAAAGAAGGAAAATGAGATTACGAAATATGCATGGGCTGGCCTATGTTACACACAAATTAATTTACCTTTATTTACAGAAATGAAGCGAATTATTAAGTATGCGGTAGAACATTTGAAAGTATTACATCCGCATACGAGGGAAGCTTTCTTAAAATGGCTCAGTTTTGTATTTATTAAATGTGTACTGTATTGGGAACAAAAAACAGACTGGTTATACCCTTTACTTATACGAGAAAATGAAGAAAATAAAATTAAATTTATGCAGTTCTTATGCTATTATGTCAAAACGTTAAGTGCAAAAGAACAACAAAAATTTTGGGCAGCTTGGCTCAGTATATTTTTGCGAGAGCGACCGAAAATGGGGGGAATCACAGCTAGAGAATATGTAATGCTTTTACGTATTATTTTATTTATGGATGAAATAGTAGAAAGAGGATTATCTATCATTTGTAAAACATTTTTGGACGTGGGTGGAAAAGGGAATCAAACGGAGTTAAAACAGTTATTTCATGAAATACTTGAGAAGACAGAGAGTATAAAAATGTATAAAGAGTTGTATGCAAACGTATTTTTCACTTTACTGCAAACGCTTCAGGAAGCTAATTTACTTGAAACGGAAATCATTCAAATAAAAGAATTATTAATTGGATATAGAGTAGAAAAATGTGTAATAAATGCAATAGATAATGAGATAATTCGCATCGGAATTGTTCTGGAGAATTTACAAGAAGAAATGTAGGGCAAAAATGTAATTTAAAAAAATATATAAAAAGTTGTTGACAGTGTTTTGAAAAGCGTTCTATAATACGAATCATACTTATTCAATTTCAAAAAACATTTGAATAAACAAAGTGCAATGAAGAGATCACAGTAGTGGTTAGTCTTACTGTAACAGAGAGCTGGTGGTTGGTGTGAACCAGTACAGAGATAATCATGAATTACAGTCTTGGAGCATCTTTTTCGTAGTAAAGATAGTATTGTCTTTATGAAGAAAAAGCGGTCAATTGATCGTTAACAGTGAAGAGAGGTAGACGGAAAGTTAGTCTACAACTAGGGTGGTACCGCGATAAATATCGTCCCTACTGATTTATTCAGTAGGGACTTTTTGTATTTTAGTGGCCCAACTTGAAAATCAAATATGTATGCGTTGAAAGGAAAAGCAGTAGTTGTTGTTTCCCTGTAACAGAGAGCTGGTGGTCGGTGTGAACCAGTACAAAAACAAGAGCGAATTACAGTCCTAGAGCATCTTTTTCGTAGTAAAGATAGTATATATCTTTATGAAGGGAAAGACGGTCAGATGATCGTTAACAATGAAGAGAGGTAGACGAAAGAAGTCTACAACTAGGGTGGTACCGCGATAAATATCGTCCCTACTGATTGCATCAGTAGGGATTTTTTGTACAAAAAAAGTGGGTTTTTAACTAGTAGAGAGTGTCTTTGTACGAATGATTAGTTTAAAATAAGAAGAGGTATCGATTCCACTTTAAATTTGTATAATTGACCAGTTCAGAAAATAGAGAATTTTTCATTCTCTTACTATACTTTTAAAACATTAGAGGAGGATTTCCAAATGGCAAATCATGAATTAGATCAATTACGTAAACAGGTAGATGAAATTAACTTACAACTATTACACCTTTTAAACAAACGTGGTGAAATCGTTCAAAAAATTGGGGAGCAAAAGCAAGTACAAGGTACGAAACGTTTTGATCCAGTACGTGAGCGTGAAGTACTTGATATGATCGCTGAGAATAACGAAGGACCATTCGAAACGTCAACGGTTCAACATATTTTCAAAACAATCTTCAAAGCTAGCTTAGAATTACAAGAAGATGATAACCGTAAAGCATTACTAGTATCACGTAAAAAGAAACAAGAAAACACAATCGTTGATGTAAAAGGTGAATTGATTGGTAACGGCACACAAACGTTCATCATGGGACCTTGTGCGGTAGAGAGCTTAGAACAAGTTCGCCAAGTAGGGCAAGCGATGAAAGACCAAGGCTTAAAATTAATGCGCGGTGGTGCTTTCAAACCGAGAACATCGCCATACGATTTCCAAGGTTTAGGAGTAGAAGGATTACAAATTTTACGCCAAGTAGCAGATGAATTCGACTTAGCAATCATTAGTGAAATTTTAAATCCAAATGATGTTGAAATGGCATTAGACTACGTTGATGTAATTCAAGTTGGTGCACGTAACATGCAAAACTTCGATTTACTACGAGCTGTAGGTAAAGTTAACAAGCCAGTATTATTAAAACGTGGATTAGCAGCAACAATTGATGAGTTCATTAATGCAGCAGAATACATCATTGCACAAGGTAACGACCAAATTATTCTATGTGAGCGTGGTATCCGCACATACGAAAGAGCAACACGTAACACATTAGACATTTCAGCAGTACCGATTTTAAAGAAAGAAACACATTTACCAGTTGTTGTTGACGTAACGCATTCAACTGGACGTAGAGATTTATTATTACCAACAGCGAAAGCGGCTCTTGCAATTGGCGCAGATGCAGTAATGGCTGAAGTACATCCAGATCCAGCAGTTGCATTATCAGATTCTGCACAACAAATGGATATTCCAGAATTCCATAAATTCATGGAAGAGTTAAAAGGATTCAAAAATAAATTATCTTAATTTCATATCATATATGCGCTGAAGAGGAAACAGTAGTGGTTATCTCACTGTTAAAGAGAGCTGATGGTCGGTGTGAATCAGTACAAAGGTAAGCATGAATTACAGCCTTGGAGCATCTTTTTCGTCAAGTTTTGATGGGAAAGACGGTCTAATGATCGTTAAAGAAGAAGAGAGGTAGACGAAAGAAGTCTACAACTAGGGTGGTACCGCGATGAACATCGTCCCTACTGAGCGCTCAGTAGGGACTTTTTTGTACAAAAAAATAGTAAAGGGGCAAGAGAAATGAGATACATTACAGCTGGAGAATCACATGGACCGCAGTTAACAGTTATTTTAGAAGGTGTACCAGCAGGTTTAACGCTGGCGGCGGAACATATTAATAAAGAATTATTAAGAAGACAAAAAGGGCACGGACGCGGAAGACGTATGCAAATTGAAACAGATACAGTTGAAATTGTAAGTGGTGTTCGTCATGGGATGACACTTGGCTCACCAATTACGTTAATCGTAAAAAATGATGATTTCAAACATTGGACGAAAGTAATGGGTGCAGATCCAATTTCGGAAAAAGAAAGTAAAGAAATGAAACGTACAATTACGAAACCACGTCCAGGACATGCGGATTTAAACGGGGCAATTAAATACGGTCACCGTGATATAAGAAACGTACTAGAGCGCTCATCTGCAAGAGAAACGACAGTTCGTGTAGCTGCTGGTGCAGTTGCGAAACAAATTTTAAAAGAATTAGGCGTAGAAATAGCAGGGCATGTACTTGGAATTGGTGGAGTAAAAGCAAAACATATTTCAAACTTGTCAATTGAAGAAATTCAAACAATTACTGAAAATTCACCAGTTCGATGTTTAGATAAAACAGTAGAACAAGAGATGATGGATGCGATTGATAACGCAAAAAGTAGCGGAGATTCAATCGGTGGTATAGTTGAAGTTATTGCAGAAGGTATGCCAATTGGCGTCGGTAGTTACGTTCATTACGATCGTAAATTAGATGCAAAACTTGCCGGTGCGATTATGAGTATTAATGCATTTAAAGGTGCTGAAATTGGCGTTGGTTTTGAAGCGGCAAGACAGCCAGGAAGTAAAGTGCATGATGAAATTTTATGGGATGAAGAACAAGGATACACGAGAAAAACGAATAATGCCGGCGGTTTAGAAGGCGGTATGACAACGGGAATGCCAATTGTCGTAAGAGGTGTAATGAAACCAATACCTACATTATACAAACCGTTAGCAAGCGTTGACATTGATACGAAAGAAGCATTCCAAGCGAGTATTGAAAGATCTGATAGCTGTGCAGTACCAGCAGCAGGTGTAGTAGCTGAATCTGTTGTAGCATGGGAACTTGCACATGCACTAGTCGAACAATTCGGAAAAGATCGTATGGAATTAATTCAACAAAACATTACGCAACATAATAAATACGCAAAAGAATTTTAATAAAAAGGTGGTTTTAACATGCAAGTAAAAGAGCAACTATCATCATTACAACCATATAAACCAGGTAAATCACCTGAACAAATGAAAGAAGTGTACGGAGATCATTCGTTTGTTAAATTAGCATCGAATGAAAATCCATTCGGCTGTTCACCACGAGTTTTAGATGAGTTGCAAAAATCGTGGTTGGATCATGCTTTATATCCTGACGGAGGTGCTACAACGCTCCGTCAAACAATTGCAAATAAGTTACATGTGCAAATGGAACAAGTACTTTGCGGTAGTGGTTTAGATGAAGTCATTCAAATAATAAGCCGTGCAGTACTAAAAGTAGGTGATAACATCGTAACGGCTGGAGCAACATTCCCGCAGTACCGTCATCATGCAATTATAGAAGGTTGCGAAGTGAAGGAAGTTGCGTTAAATAACGGTGTATACGACTTAGACGAAATTTCTTCAGTAGTAGATAACAATACAAAAATCGTATGGATTTGTAATCCAAATAACCCGACAGGCACATATGTGAATGACCGAAAATTGACTCAATTTATTGAAGGCATTAGTGAAAATACGTTAATTGTCATTGATGAAGCGTACTATGAATACGTAACAGCAAAAGATTTTCCAGAGACATTACCGCTTTTAGAAAAACATAAAAATATTCTTGTACTTAGAACGTTTTCTAAAGCGTACGGATTAGCTTCTTTCCGCGTTGGATATGCGGTTGGACATGAAGAGTTAATCAAAAAATTAAATGTCGTACGTTTGCCATTTAACGTATCTTCATTAGCACAAAAAGCAGCGACGATTGCTTTTGGTGATGAGGAGTTTATTGAGGAAATAGTTCGTGTAAATACAGAGGGATTACAACAATACGAGAGCTTTTGTAAGGAACATGATATTCCATTTTATCCATCGCAAACAAATTTCATCTTTTTGCCAGTTGAGAATGCTGGAGAGATTTATGAAGCTTGTGCACACGCAGGATTTATTATTCGTCCGTTCCCAAATGGCGTCCGTATTACAGTCGGAACAAGGGAGCAAAATGAAGGAGTGATTTCAGTGTTACAACAACACTTTGAAAATAAAAAAAGAAAGTCTCGAGATGAGGCAAATGCATAAGAAGGTAGTATTAATTGGAACTGGTTTAATCGGAGGCTCTCTCGCATTAGCAATTAAGAAAGAGCACGATGTAACGATAACAGGTTATGATATATTTCAAGAACAAGTAGAGCGTGCAAAAGAATTACACGTAGTAGATGAAATAGCAGTAAATTTACAACATGCATGTGAAGAGGCACATTTAATTGTTTTTGCTTCACCAGTTGAAGAAACGAAGAAGTTATTACACAAATTAGCGTCATTTCGTTTACGAAAAGATGTTATTGTAACCGATGTTGGTAGCACAAAAGGAACAATTATGAATGAAGCGGAAGCTTTATTTTCAAAGGAAATTTCTTTCATTGGTGGACATCCGATGGCAGGTTCTCATAAAACGGGAGTTGAAAGTGCAAAAGCGCATTTATTTGAAAATGCATTTTATATTTTAACGCCAATGAATCATATGCCAAATGAACCTGTGGAAGAGTTAAAAGATTGGTTAAAAGGAACAGGGTCACATTTCCTTGTTTTAAATACAGAAGAACATGATTATGTAACAGGGATCGTTAGTCATTTCCCGCATCTTATTGCCGCTGGATTAGTAAAGCAAGTGGAGAAACATGCAGGAGATAATCCACTTATCCATCAGCTAGCTGCTGGAGGTTTCAAAGACATTACACGTATCGCATCTAGTAGTCCGAAAATGTGGAGTGATATTGTTAAGCAAAATCGAGAGCATTTAATGGTATTATTAAAAGAGTGGATCTCTGAAATGGAAGATTTATATGATACAGTTTCTAGCGGAGATGCAGGCGAGATTCAAAACTATTTTGCGGATGCGAAAGAATACCGTGACTCTTTACCGGTAAGAAAGAGAGGGGCGATTCCTGCCTATCACGACTTATACGTCGATGTTTTAGATAAAGTAGGGGCATTGGCTCACATTACGAGTATTTTAGCGCGCGAAGAAATTAGTATTACGAACTTGCAAATATTAGAAGCACGTGAAGGATTGCTTGGGGTATTACGTATTAGCTTCCAACGAGAAGAAGATCGTATGAAAGCAAAGCTAGCGCTTGGAGAAGAAAAATACCAAACGTATGAAACAATTTAAATGAGAAGGTGAAAACGTGAAGGAAAGAACAATACAACCTGTTAATAACGGATTAAATGGCAATATTACAATTCCAGGAGATAAATCGATTTCTCACCGCGCTGTCATGTTCGGTGCGATTGCAGAAGGAAAAACAACAATTAAAGGTTTCTTGCCTGGTGCAGACTGTTTAAGTACGATTTCTTGTTTTAAAGAAATGGGAGTAGACATCGTACAAAACGGTGATGAAGTCACTGTAGTTGGTAAAGGATTAGAAGGTTTACAAGAACCGAAAGCTGTATTAGATGTTGGTAATTCTGGTACAACTATACGTTTAATGTCAGGAATTTTGGCAAATACACCATTTTTCTCTTGCGTACAAGGTGATGCGTCTATTGCAAAAAGACCGATGAAACGTGTAACAAATCCATTAAAACAAATGGGTGCAAACATTGATGGCCGCGAAGAAGGAACGTTTACACCGCTAACAATACGTGGTGGGGATTTAAAAGCAATTGAATACACTTCCCCGGTAGCAAGCGCACAAGTGAAATCAGCTATTTTACTTGCAGGACTTCGTGCAGAAGGTGTAACAGCTGTTACAGAACCACATATTTCTCGCGATCATACGGAAAGAATGCTTGAAGCATTTGGCGTCAAAGTAACTCGCGAAGGAAAGACAGTGAAACTAGCAGGTGGACAAAAGTTAACAGCGACGGATGTTCAAGTACCAGGTGACGTATCATCAGCTGCCTTTTTCTTAGTAGCAGGTGCAATTATTCCAAATAGTAAACTAGTATTACAAAATGTAGGTATGAATCCAACACGTACAGGTATTATTGATGTTTTAGAGAAAATGGGTGCTACGTTCACTGTAGAGCCAATTAACGAAGGAGCATCAGAACCAGCTGCAAACATTACAATTGAAACATCTTCATTAAAAGGAATCGAAATCGGCGGAGATATTATCCCTAGATTAATTGATGAAATTCCTGTAATCGCATTAGCGGCAACGCAAGCAGAAGGAATTACAGTAATTAAAGATGCACACGAATTAAAAGTAAAAGAAACAAACCGTATTGATACAGTCGTAGCGGAATTAACGAAACTAGGTGCTCGCATAGAAGCAACTGAAGACGGGATGATTATTTACGGGAAATCAGTTTTAAAAGGAAATACAGTTAATAGTTATGGTGATCACCGCATCGGAATGATGCTTGCGATTGCCGGCTGTCTAGCAGAAGGAAAAACAACAATTGAAGACGCAGAAGCAGTAGGCGTATCATACCCTACATTCTTCGAAGAACTTCAAAGGTTAACTAAATAAATGGATGAGAAGCAGATACAGGATGTATCTGCTTTTTTATATTGAATTTGTGTCGTTAAGTCTATATAATTTCATTCACCGCACTGTAATATTTTAAATTATGGTACAATTCAAATAAAGAAGGGGGAAAATTTATGAACGTTATACGATTAAAAGAAGATAAATTTAGAGAAGCATTACGCTTATCAGAATACGCTTTTCAATATAAAGTTGAAGAAGAACGAATGCAGCAGCAACTTACAAGAATGAAGGAAAATCATGAAGTATACGGTATTATGGAAGGTAATGACTTAGCTGCAAAACTACACCTTATTCCGTTTCATATATACATAGGAAAAGAAAAATTTAAAATGGGTGGCGTTGCAGGGGTAGCGACGTATCCAGAATACAGAAGAAGCGGATATGTGAAAGAATTGCTTCAACATTCTCTTCAAACGATGAAAAAAGACGGATATACAGTATCAATGTTACATCCATTTGCTGTTACATTTTACCGTAAATACGGCTGGGAACTTTGTGCGAATCTTCTCGTATGTCATTTGACAAAGAGTGATTTAGTTATGAAAAAACAAGTGAATGGTACTGTGAAACGTTTCAATAAAGAAAATCACCCAGAAGAAGTCGAGAAGCTTTATGAAACATTTGCAGAACGTTTTTCTGGTATGCTTGTTCGCAATGAAAAATGGTGGTTACAAGCTGTTTATGAGGATTTAACATTAGCAATTTATTACGATGAAAATAAAACTGCAGCCGGCTATATGTTATATAAAATAGAAAACTATAAAATGACAGTAGATGAATTTGTTCCACTGCATAATGAAGCACGAAATGGTCTATGGAATTTTATTTGCCAGCATGATTCTATGATTAAAGAGCTTGAAATGACAGTAAGTGAAAACGAACAGTTGTTATATACATTGCAAGAACCACGTGTGAAAACAGAAATAAAACCATATTTTATGGGAAGAATTGTAGATGTAGAGCAGTTCTTAAAACAGTATGAGTTAAACTGGAACAATGTACAACAAGAAGTCATTCTACACATTACAGATTCATTTGCACCGTGGAATAATGTATCGGTGAGACTTGCAAATTATGAAATAACAATTATAGAAGAACCGATGGATAAAGGGATCAAGCTAGATATAAATGCACTATCTACAATATTGCTTGGATACAAACGCCCATTAGAACTAAATGAATTAGAATTAATTAGCGGAAGCGAAGAGGAAATACGGGCATTTGAGAATGTAGTACCAGTGCACAAGCCGTTTATTTATGATTTCTTTTAATCTGCATATTTGAAATCGGGCTATTCTAAAATTTCATTTGGAATAGCTTCTTCAAATGTTGTCAGTTTTTGTCGGTAAGTCGATATATTTTGAAGATCGCTGATATAATTAGGGATGCGCCGATATATCCTGAAAATCGCTGATATATTTTAATAATCGCTGATATAAATTTTTTCACAAAACAAGGGATTAAAAACGCAATGATACTTGTCATACACTTGACTTTTAACCGATGTAATTTATAATTAAAAACGGAATGAATTTTCATTCCTGAAATTGAGGTGAAAAAATGGCTAAAAATAAACAAGAAGACATTTTTGATGCGGCAATACAACTTTTTGCAGAACGAGGTTATGATGGTACAACAATTCCGATGATTGCTGAAAAAGCAAAAGTAGGTGCTGGTACCATTTATCGTTATTTTGAAAATAAAGAAGCACTTGTTAATTCTTTATTTACGAAAAGTGTTTTACAGCTATCAGAGTTAATAAAAACCGACTTTCCAGTCAATGCAAATATTCGTGAACAGTTTAGCCATACATACAACCGTTTATTTGAATTTGCAAGACAAAATGCAGATGCTTTTCTTTTTACGAATTCTCACTGTGATAGTTATTTTCTCGATGAACATAGTAATGAAATATTCGAGGATTTTATGGGTTTCTTTATGGACTTGATTGAGGATGGAATCGAAAAAGGTTTTCTCCGTCCATTACCACCAATTGCGTTAATTATCATTGTATATCAACCGATTGAAAAATTAATTAAAGTAATGGAAACAGGCCAATTAGAATATACAGAAGAATTGGTAAAAGAACTGGAAGAAAGCTGTTGGAATGCTATTAGAATCATTTGATTCTATAGCGTTATAAGGATAGGAATGAACATTCATTCCGAAATCCATAGTTTAATAGAGCTAAAAAGTAAATTAATAGAACGAGAGGAATGAACGTTCATTCCGAAAGGGTGTTTTCAAAATAATAGGAATGAATATTTATTCCGTAACTAACATGAAATTTTAATCGCGGGAGATGATGCAAATGAGCAAGCTGAGAAATTGGAGAAGTTTATCTTTTCTATTGTGGATAGTTATTACCATTACAATGATCGTTACGATGCCTAATATGGATAAATTAGTGAAAGAAAAAGGGCACATTACGATTCCTAATACAGAACAAAGTAGTATTGCTGACAAAATGATAAAAGAAATGAATAAAGACGGGACAGAAAAGTATGAGATTATAGCAGTTTTTAATAGTGGTAGTAAAACAGCTTTAACGACTGAACAAAAAGAGGAAATAACAAAAACAATCAATGCTTTGCAAAATGAAAAAGAACAATTAGGAATTAAAGAAGTTGTTTCACATTTAGATAATAAAGAATTAGAGAAACAATTAGTTTCTAAAGATAATACGACTATTTTAACGCAAATATCGATAGATAAAAAACATGGTGAAATATCGAAAGTTTCAAATAATCTTCATAATAAAGTGAAAACGAAAGGGGTAAAAACGTACTTAACAGGAAGTGACTTAGTAGCAGGTGATTTTCTTACATCTTCTCAAGAGGGAGTGAAAAAGACTGAAGTTATTTCTATCATTTTCATTCTTGTAGTATTAATCATTGTATTCCGTTCACCTGTTGTTCCGATTATTTCACTTCTTACAGTTGGTGTATCGTACTTAGTTGCAATGGGGGTTATTGCCCATCTTGTAGATCAATTTAATTTCCCGTTTTCAAACTTTACGCAAGTCTTTGTAGTTGTTGTCCTGTTTGGGGTTGGAACACACATCCATCAACTTAACGTATATTTTTATATAAAATGCGGTCTTTCCACGTAGTTTTTTATTATCTTTTATAGATG